>JADLBN010000243.1 GCA_020847675.1 Burkholderiales bacterium
GGCATCGCCTGGTCGGTGGAGCAGGCGCGCACTGTCGCCTCCGAGCTCGGCTTCCCGCTGGTCGTGCGCCCGTCCTATGTGCTCGGCGGCCGCGCCATGCAGATCATCCACGACGAGACCATGCTGCAGTCCTACCTGCTCGACACGGTGCCTGGGCTCGTCCCCGAGGACATCAAGCAGAAATATCCCAACGACAAGACCGGCCAGATCAACACGCTCTTGGGCAAGAACCCGCTGCTGTTCGACACCTATCTCCAGGGCGCGATCGAGGTCGACGTCGACTGCCTGTGCGATGCGGCGGGGGGCGGGAAGACCACCTATGTCGCCGGCGTCATGCAGCACATCGAGGAGGCCGGCATCCATTCGGGCGACTCGGCCTGTTCGCTGCCGGCCTACACGCTCGACCGCGCCACCATCGACGAGCTCGAGCGCCAGACCGCCGCGATGGCGCTGGCGCTCAAGGTCGGCGGCCTGATGAACGTCCAGTTCGCGATCCAGGACGGCGTCGTCTACGTGCTCGAGGTGAACCCGCGCGCGTCGCGCACCGTTCCCTACGTCTCGAAGGCCACCGGGCGCCCGCTCGCGAAGATCGCCGCGCGCTGCATGGCGGGGATTTCGCTCGACCGGCAGGGCGTCGAAGGCGAGGTCGTGCCGCCCTACTATTCGGTCAAGGAAGCGGTGTTTCCGTTCATCAAGTTCCCCGGCGTCGACACGATTCTCGGTCCGGAGATGAAGTCGACCGGCGAGGTGATGGGCGTGGGCGAGACCTTCGGCGAAGCTTTCGTCAAGAGCCAGCTCGCGGCGGGAGTGCGGCTGCCCGAGAAGGGGAAGGTGTTCGTGAGCGTGAGGAACAGCGACAAGCCGAGGGCGGTCGAGATGTCCCGCGTGCTGCACGGGCTCGGTTTCCAGATCGTCGCGACGCGGGGCACGGCGGCGGCGCTCGCGGAGGCCGGCGTGCCGGCGACCGCGGTCAACAAGGTCGCCGAGGGCCGGCCGCACATCGTCGACATGCTGGTGAACGACGAGATCGCGATGGTGGTCAACACTGTCGAGGAGACGCGCAGCGCGATCCACGACAGCTACGCGATCCGCCGCGCGGCGCTGAACGACGAGATTCCGACCTTCACGACGATGGCGGGGTTCCGCGCGGCCGCGATCGGTATGCAGGGGATGCGCGCGCTCGAGGCGAGTTCGATCCAGGAGCTGCACCGGCGGCTGGACGGGGCGGCGGCAGGCCCGCGGGAGGATCAGCGATGACCAAGGTGCCGATGACGGTGCAGGGCGCCGGGAGGCTCAAGGCGGAGTTGCAGCGCCTCAAGTCGGTCGAGCGGCCCGCGGTGGTCCAGGCGATCGCGGACGCGCGCTCGCACGGCGACCTGTCCGAGAACGCGGACTACGACGCGGCGCGCGAGCGGCAGGGCTTCATCGAGGGCCGCATCGCCGAGATCGAGCACAAGCTCGCCGGCGCGCAGGTCATCGATCCCGCGCTGATCGACGGCGACGGCCGCGTGGTGTTCGGCGCGACGGTCGAGATCGAGGACGTCGAGTCGGGCGCGCGCCGCACCTGGCAGATCGTCGGCGACGACGAGGCCGACGTGCGCGAGAACAAGGTCTCGGTGTCCTCGCCGCTCGCCCGCGCGCTGATCGGAAAGAGCGAGGGCGACAGCGCCGAGGTACAGGCGCCGGGCGGTTCGCGCCACTACGAGATCGTCGCGGTCCGCTACGCCTGACGCGCTCCCGGACCTTCCGGCCCGGAACGCCCGGATTCCGCTGACGGACCTCCGCTTCGCCGGGGCTTCGTCAACCGCGCCGCGTGCGCACCGGTTGGCCGCGCTCGGCGATGATCTGTCGAGCGGATCGTTTCGCGCTCAGCCTCGCGCGTGCCCGTCGTCCGTCCCGCGAGTTCGCGGCGCCCTCGCGGAGTGGGCCGAAGAAAGCTGACGCGTCGCTGACGACGCACACGCTCGCGCAAGAGACCCTGACGGCGAAGCAGATTTCCGTTCGTCGGACAGTCGGCATTTGCGCAACACCCGTGTCATGTACAAACGCGATGCCCGCACGACGGCGCGCGCGCAGCGCGCGCACGGAGCGCGCCACCGTTTCACGCCGCGTCATTCGGGTCGCGCCGCAATGTTGTTCACGACAAGCTCGCGGAGCGTGGAAACGGGCTCGAATCGGCCGCGCGCACTCGCGCTCTTGCGTGCTAACTTGCCGTCCGTTGGCAGCGAGGACGGGACAGCGAATGTCCTCACGCCGGTCGGTCGACGTGCTTGAACCGTCGACCGCGAGCGACGAAGCGCACTTCGCGCCAGGTCGCACCGGCGATAACTACGACGTTCCGGGCAATGATCCCGGGCGCGAGATGCGGGGCAGTTGCCGCGCATCGAACGACCGACGCCGCTCGCGGCGTCCAGAGGGGGTCCATTGCCGTCGTGCGATCGAACGCGGGCGCCGCAAGGCGTCCGGATGAGGGGGAGGGACGGATCACGGGCCGCGAGCCGCGGCCCGGCGTCCCTTGTCTCCCGCGCGCACCACGAGTTCCCCTCGACGACGCCGCGGCGCGACGCCGCCGCACCCGCCCATTCGCCAGTCCCGGAGCCGTCATGCTGAAGTCCTTCCCGCGTCTTGCCAGATCCGCCCGCGCCGCTCTCGTCTTCGCGTCTGCCGCGGCGATCTACGCCTCCGGAACCTCGACCGCGCTCGCGGATTTCGGGTTGGGCGCGCAGATCAACTACCAGACGCCGGTGACGGTCGGGCAGACCAATCTCGCCGGCAACGTCGAGTTCAAGAACACGTCGAGCGCGGGCCTGACCATCACGATCGACAACGTGATCGACCGCATCGTGGTGATCCCGAGCTGCGGCGGCTATAGCGGGATCACCTGCAGCGTGCTCGACGCCGGGGTGTTCCAGATCAACCCCACCGCGACCGGTACCGCGGGGACGGCCTGCGCGGGCCTCAACTTCAGCGTCACGCCCACGGGGAACGCCGACGGCAGCGTGTACTTCACGCCCAACCCGGTGACCGCCATCAATTTCGGCGTGGTCGGGTCCGCCACCGAGAAGTGCCGGATCGACTTCACGTTCAACGTGCTCAAGGTGCCCGCGGTCGACGCGTCGGGTCTTCTGCCCGGGGTGCAGACCCGCCCCGGCACGATCGCGACCGGCGTGGCGAGCGACAACACGATCGGCCTCGGTTTCGGCACGACGTTCGTCACCGTCGAGAAGGCGGGCCCCGGCCTCGCGACCACCGCGTCGCCGACCGTGGTCGCACCGAACAACATCTATGACACCGCCACGCTCAGCGGCGGCGTCAATCCGACCGGGACGATCACCTTCAGGCTCTACGCGCCCGGCGACACGACCTGTTCCACCGCGATCTCGACCACGAACGTGACGGTGAACGGCAACGGCAGCTACCAGTCGCCCAACTACCTGGCGACGCTCGCCGGCACCTACCGCTGGATCGCCTCGTACAGCGGCGACGCCAACAATGCCGCCGTTTCCGGCGCCTGCAACGACTCCGGCGAATCGGTCGTCGTGACCAACGGCAACCCGTCGCTGACCACGATGGCGTCCGCGGCGATCAAGCTCGGCGGCACGATCCACGACGTCGCGACGCTCGCGAACGGCGCGGCCCCGACCGGAACGATCACCTTCAACCTCTACGGCCCCAACGACGCGACCTGCGGCAACGCGCCGATCTACACCAGCACGGTCAACGTCACCTCGGGCAACGGCAACTACACGTCCGGCTCGTTCACGCCGACCGCCATCGGCACCTACCGCTGGGTCGCGTCCTACAGCGGAGATGGCAACAACAATCCCATCGCCGGCAACTGCAACGATCCGAACGAGTCGGTCGTCGTGAGCCAGGCCACGCCGGGCATCGTCACGCAGGCCTCTGCTACCGGCCAGGTCGGCGTGGTCGCGCTGAGCGACACGGCGACGCTCTCCAACGGCTACAACCCGACCGGGACGATCACCTTCAACCTGTACGGGCCAAACAACAACAGCTGCACCGGGCCCGCCATCTTCACGTCCACGGTGACGGTGAATGGCAACGGCAACTACACGTCGACGCCGACGTTCTCGCCGACCGCGCCGGGAACCTACCGCTGGACCGCGAGCTACAGCGGCGACACCAACAACGCCGGCATCAGCCACCCCTGCAATGCGCAGAACGAGTCGACCGTCGTCAACCGCCGCAGCGCGTCGATCGTCACGACGGCATCGGCAGGCGGCGGCATCGGCACGCAGATCCAGGACTCCGCGACGGTGACCGGCACCAACCCGACCGGGACGGTGACCTTCAACCTGTACGCGCCGACCGATGCGGCCTGCAACGGACCGGCGGTGTTCAGCGAGACGGTCACGCTCTCCGGCGGCAGCGCCACTTCGAGCTACTTCACCACCACCCAGGCCGGCACCTACCGCTGGAAGGCGACCTACAACGGTGACGCCAACAACACGACGGCGACGCACGCCTGCGGCTCCGCCGGAGAGACGGCGATTATCACCAAGTCGAGTCCGACGATCGCGACGACGGCCACCGTCAGCGCGCTGATGGGCGGCACCATCGCGGACGTCGCAACCGTCTCGGGCGGCACCAACCCGACCGGCACGGTCACGTTCAACCTGTACGGTCCGAACGACGCGAC
>JADLBN010000244.1 GCA_020847675.1 Burkholderiales bacterium
CCCGCGCTGCTTCCTCCGCAGGCACCTGCACCACCGCGCCGATCTCCTCGGCGAACAGCACGGCGAACGGATCGCCGGAGGCCGCGTCGAGCGCGAGGTCGAGCCCCGCCCGCGAGGCGAACGCCATCTCGGCCAGCGCGGCGAAAACGCCGCCGTCTCCGACATCGTGGTAGGCAAGGAGCGCGTTGCGCTCCCGGAGGCCGCTCAAACTTCCGACGAGCGCCGCGAGCGCGTCGGCCGTGACGTCCGGCGCGTCGTTGCCAAGCTGGCCGGCAACCTGCGCGAGCGCGCTCGCGCCGAGCCTGTGGCGGCCCGGCATCGCCTGCAGCCAGACGAGCGCCGACGGCCTCGAGCGATCGAGGAGCGGCGTCGCCGTGCGCCGGGCGTCGCCGACCGGCGCGAATGCCGAGACGATCAGCGACACGGGCGCCGTGACCGACTTCTCCGCGCCGTTCTCGCGCCATGCGGTGCGCATCGACATCGAGTCCTTGCCCACCGGGATCGACACGCCCAGCGCGATGCAGAACTCGCTGACCGCGCGCACCGTGTCCACGAGCACGGCGTCCTCGCCCGGGTGCCCTGCCGGGGCCATCCAGTTGGCGGACAGCTTCACCCGGTCGAGCGCGACGTCGGCCGCGAAGAGGTTGGTGATCGCCTCCGCGACCGCGATGCGGCCCGAGGCGGGCCCGTCGATCAGCGCGAGCGGCGTGCGCTCGCCCATCGCCATCGCCTCACCCGCGTGACCCACGAAGTCCATCAGCGTGACCGCGACGTCGGCCACCGGCACCTGCCAGGGACCGACCATCGGATCGCGCGAGCACAGGCCGCCGACCGTGCGGTCGCCGATCGTGACGAGGAAGGTCTTGTCGGCCACCGCCGGGAAACGCAGCACGCGCCGCGCGGCCTCCTCGAACGTGAGACCGGCCAGGTCGAGTGGCGCGAGGCGTCGCTCCACGCGCCGGACGTCGCGCGTCATCTTCGGCGGCTTGCCGAAGATCAGGTCGAGCGGCACGTCCACCGGCCGGTTGCCGTACACCAGGTCATCGACGACCAGTTGCCCGTCGCCCCGCGCTCGGCCGACGACCGCGTAGGGGCAGCGCTCGCGGCGGCAGATCGCGTCGAAGCGCTCGAGGTCCCCCGGAGCGATGGCGAGCACGTAACGCTCCTGCGCCTCGTTGCACCAGATTTCGCGCGGCGACATGCCGCTCTCGCCCGAGGGCACGGCGCGAAGGTCGAACGCGCCACCGACACCGCCACCGTGCACGAGTTCGGGCAGTGCGTTCGAGAGCCCTCCCGCGCCGACGTCGTGGATCGACAGGATCGGGTTGCGCTCGCCCGCCTGCCAGCAGCGGTCGATGACCTCCTGCGCGCGGCGTTCGATCTCGGCGTTGCCGCGCTGAACCGAGTCGAAGTCGAGGTCGGCGGCGTTCGTCCCCGTGGTCATCGACGACGCCGCGCCGCCGCCCAGCCCGATCAGCAGTCCCGGCCCGCCGAGTTGCACCAGCAGCGTGCCGTCGCGAAGCGGGCTCTTGTGCGTATGCCCCGCGTCGATGTTGCCCACGCCCCCGGCGATCATGATCGGCTTGTGGTAGCCGCGCACCTCGCCGGCAACGGACTGCTCGAAGGTGCGGAAATAGCCGCCGAGGTTCGGGCGTCCGAATTCGTTGTTGAACGACGCGGCGCCGATCGGTCCCTCCAGCATGATCGCGAGCGGCGAGGCGATGCGGTCGGGCTTGTCGAGCGGCGATTCCCAGGGTTCGGCCCGCCCGGGAACGCGCAGGTGCGAGACCGTGTAACCGACGAGTCCGGCCTTCGGCTTCGCGCCGGTGCCCGTCGCCCCTTCGTCCCGGATCTCGCCGCCCGATCCGGTCGCCGCGCCGGGGAACGGCGCGATCGCGGTCGGGTGGTTGTGCGTCTCCACCTTCATCAGCGTGTGGACGAGAGCCTCGCGGGTGCCGTAGCGTCCCTCGGCGTCCGGGTGGAAGCGCGCGGCGCGGTGGCCCTCCATCACCGCGGCGTTGTCCGAGTAGGCGACGACCGTTCCGCCGGGATGGGCGGCGTGCGTGTCGCGGATCATCGCGAACAGGCTCTTCGGCTGCGCCGCGCCGTCGACGATCCACGACGCGTTGAAGATCTTGTGCCGGCAGTGCTCGGAGTTCGCCTGCGCGAACATCATCAGCTCGACGTCGGTCGGGTCGCGGCCGAGCGCGCGGAAACTCGCGTCGAGGTAGTCGATCTCGTCCTCGGCGAGCGCGAGCCCCAGTTCGGCGTTCGCCCGGACGAGCGCCGCGCGCCCCTGCGCGAGGAGCGAGACCGACGTCATCGGCCGCGGCTCGACGTGCGTGAACAGGATGCGTGCTTCGTCGGGAGAGGCCAGTACCGCCTCGGTCATGCGGTCGTGCACGAGCGCCGCGAGCGCATCGCGATCCTCGGGGACCGGTGCGGTGCCGTTGCGGGTCGCGGCGTGCCAGTCCACACCCCGTTCGATGCGCCGCACCGCCGCGAGACCGCAGTTGTGCGCGATGTCGGTCGCCTTCGAAGACCACGGCGAGATGGTGCCCGGCCGCGGCACGACGACGAACGAAAGCGCGCCGACCGTACGCCCGTCGTCGCGCGCTCCGTAGACCAGCAGTCTTTCCAGGACGCGGCGTTCTTCGTCGCGCAGCGGCGCGGCGAGATCGACGTAGTGACGGTAGTGCGCCGAAAGGCCGACGACCGCGGTGTCCGGCCGCGCGGACCGGAGGCTTCCGATGAGCTTGGAGAGGCGGAACGGCGAAGCCGCCGAGCGGCCGGGCAACGCGAGCAGGTCCACCTTCACCGGGGCGGGGCGCGCAAAGACCCGATTCTACCCGGTTCGCGCGTCGCCCTTGTCTGCGGTGTCCGGGTCACCATACGAAAGCGCCGACGAGATAGTCCGGCTCGAGCCCGGCCTCGGCGGCGAATTCCGCCCAGCGCCGCGGCTCGGGCAGCTCGCCGAACGCGACGCCCAGAGCCTCGCGATGAATGCCCGCCGCGACCAGCGCGCAGGCGAGTCCCGCGTTGCGTGCGCCGCCGACGTCGTGCACGATCGAATCGCCCAAGGCGACTGCGCGCGGCGCGGCGACGCCTGAGCGCGCCAGCACGGCGAGCGCCCGGGCGTAGATCCCGGCATCGGGTTTGCCGTGGTAACGCACCTTCCCCCCCATGGCCTCGTAGCGCCGGGCGATCGCTCCGGGCGCCTCGACGACCGCGCCGGGCCGCACGATAGCCACGTCGGGATTGGCGCAGACCATCGGGAGGTCGCGCGCGCGTGCCGCGGCGAGCAGCGCTTCGTAGTCGCTCACCGTGCGTCGGCCGGCATCGAGGCTCAGCACCAGCACGAGGTCAGCCGACGCGGGGTCGTGAACGGCCGTCAGCCCGAAGTCGGCGGCCAGCGACACCTCCTCGTCACGCGCAATCACCAGCGCCCGCCTGCCCAGCGCGCGATGGAACGGGTCGCTTCGTTCCAGCAATGCCTGCCGCGCGTCGTCGCCGGCCGTCACCACCGCATCGTAGAGGTGCGGCTCGATGCCGAAGCGCCGCATCGCAGTCCCGTTGGCTGCGCCGCTGCGACCGGAGTTGGAGAGAATGACCACCCGCTTTCCGGCTTCGCGCAGGCGCGCGAGGCAGTCGAGCGCGCCGGGCAGCGCGGCTCCGCCGTCGTGCAGCACGCCCCACTGGTCGAGCAGGAAGCCGTCGTGGCGCGGCGCCAGTTCGCGCACGCCGGCGAGCCGGAGCATCAGGAGATCCGCGAGCGCACGAACGCCGACAGCGCCTCGCTCGCGAGCACGATCACCGAGGTCGCGATCAGGATCACCGTCACCTGCTGCCACGCGAACTGGTTGATGGAAGCATAGAGGTAGAGCCCGATGCCGCCCGCGCCGACGAAACCCAGCACGCTCGACTCGCGCACGTTGATGTCCCAGCGGTAGACGGCGGTGCCCACCAGTACCGGAAGCACCTGCGGCAGGATCGCGATCGCCCACACCTGCGGCGTGCGCGCGCCGGTGGCGGCGATCGCCTCCACCTGCCCCACGTGGACCTCCTCGATCGCCTCGGCGACCAGCTTGGCGAGGAAACCCACCGAACGCGCCGCGACGGCGCAGATGCCCGCCACCGGCCCCGGTCCGAAGATCGCGACGAACACCAGGCCCCAGATCACCGTGTTGACCGAGCGCGACAGCACCAGGATTGCGCGCCCGACGAGCCAGGTCGCGCGATTGGCGGTGGTGTTGCGCGCGGCCAGGAAGGCCACCGGCAACGAAAGGACGAGCGCAGCCGCCGTGCCGAGCGTGGCGATGTGGATCGTCTCGACGAGCGGCCGCAGGATGGCGGGGAGGTAGCTCCAGCGTGGAGGCCACATCCGCACCAGCAGGTCCGCGGCCTGCACGTGCGCGTCGCGGAAGAAGGCCCACTCGATGTCGAGCGCCGAGACCGACCAGGCCGCGACGAATGCCCCGACGGCGAGGGCCAGCCAGGCGCGCAGCGTCTCGCCCGGCGCCCGGCGCCGCCAAGTGCGGCCGGGTGCGGCAGTGTCATCCCCCCGAAGCGGCGCTTGCGCGCCGCCTCCCCCCGGGGGGCGATCGCCGGAAGGAAACTGTCCGCCCGCCTTCGGGCGGCCGTGCGGCGGGCGGGGCGGCCCGGCGGCGCTCATCGCAGCCGCCTGCGCACGTGGTCGCTGAACCACTCGCCCAGCGCGACCAGCGCGGCGATGCAAAGCAGGATCGCCGCGCTGAAGTCGTAGTCGTAGCGCGTGAACGACGCGGCGAGCGTCTGGCCGATGCCGCCGGCGCCGACGATGCCGATCACCGTCGAGTGCCGCAGGTTGGCGTCGATCCGGTAGATGAACACGCCCAGCGCGCGCACGACCACCTGCGGCACGATCCCGAACACCACCACCTGGCCGAAGCGCGCACCGGTGGCGCGCATCGCCTCCACCGGGCCCGGGCGCACGTTCTCGATGTCCTCGGCGATCATCTTGGCGAGGAACACCGCCGACGAGAACGCGAGCGTCAGCATGCCTGCGACCGCGCCGAACCCGAACAGCTTGACGAACAGGATCGCGACGATCACCTCGTGGAAGGTCCGTCCGACCACGATCAGCGCGCGTGCGGCGACGTAGACCGGCGCCGGCGCGAGGTTGCGCGCGGCACACAGCGCGATCGGCACGCAGAAGACCGCGCCGATCACGCTCGAGGCGATCGCCATCTGCACGCTCTCCAGCATGCCGCGGCCGAGGAGTTCCCATCGGCTGAAGTCCGGCGGCCACATGCGTGCGAGCATGTCGGCGGCACGCCCGAAGCCGCGCATCACCCGCGCGTGGTCGATCGCCAGATCGCCGATCGACCAGACGCAATAGGCGGCGAACGCGAACAGCAGCGTACGCCGCTGCCAGCGTCCCCCGAACATCGACGACGGCTGCCAGCTTCGCGCGGCGAGCGACGCGCTCATCGTGCCGCTCCCCTGCCCCGGCCCTTCGACCCGTTCATCGCGTCATGCCCCGGCGTCGTCGAGCGTCGTCGGACGCGCGCCGGACGATGTCGAGGGCGGGTCGTCCTCGGGCGGCGCGTGCCAGTTCTCGCCACCGTAGA
Organism: Burkholderiales bacterium; assembly: GCA_020847675.1. GTDB lineage: Bacteria > Pseudomonadota > Gammaproteobacteria > Burkholderiales > Casimicrobiaceae > VBCG01. The sequence goes on from JADLBN010000244.1 coordinate 5,610, forward strand.
TCCGGTCGAGGGTCGAGTCGTCGAGCGCCACGGGCGCGTCGTCGAAGACGATGCGCCCGGCGCTGAAGCCCACGACGCGATCGGCGAACTCGCGCGCCAGCGCCACGTCGTGCAGGTTGACGATCGCGGGCGTGGCGCGCTCGACGGCGAGTTCGCGCACGAGCCGCATGATCTGGCGCGCGGTGCGCGGGTCGAGGCTCGCCGTCGGCTCGTCGACCAGCAGGAGGTCGGGGCGCTGGATCAGCGCGCGCGCGATGCCCACGCGCTGGCGCTGCCCACCCGAGAGCGCATCGGCGCGGCGGTCGTGGAAGCCCTCGAGGCCGACGCGCTCCAGGAGATCGAAGGCCGCGTCGACGTCGGCCGGCGCGAAGCGGCGGCGCAGCGTGTCGACGAGGCCGACGTGGCCCAGGCGGCCGGCGAGCACGTTCTCCATCACCGTCAGCCGCTCGACCAGGTTGAACTCCTGGAAGATCATGCCGATGCGCCGCCGCGCCGCGCGAAGACCCGCCCGGTCGAGGCCGACGAGGTCGACGCCGTCGAGGAGAATGCGCCCCGCGGTCGGCTCGACGAGCCGGTTGACGCAGCGTATGAACGTGCTCTTGCCGGCGCCCGACGAACCGATCACGGCGACGACGCCCGGTTCCCGAATCGTGAAATCGACGCCGTCGAGCGCGCGCTTGCCCGTGGGGTAGACCTTGGTCAGGCTCTCGACGCGCAGGCGCTCGCGCTTCTCCCCGGCACCGCCCGGGAGCGGCGCCTCCCCGCCTTCCATCGCCGGGCTACTCCTTGTTCTTGAGCTTGGACAGGCTGTCCTGCGTGTAACGAATGCCGGATTGGGCCTGGATCAGGCGGACATCCTTCCAGCCGCTCGCGTAGTCGATGACCTTGAAGCCCGTGACGTCCTTGAACTCCTTCGCGAGCGCCGAGCCCTTGAAAGGGTAGGTCAGGAACGCTTCCTTGATCTTCGCCTGCAGGGTCGGCGAGAGGTCGTACGCGATGCCGAAGGCGGTCCGCGGGAAGGGCTGCGACTCGTAGACCACGCGCAGCTCGTCGGCCTTGAACATGCCGCGCGCCTGCATGCGGTCCTTCACCGTGTTGGCGATCGGCGCCGCGTCGTAGTCGCCGTTGACCACGCCCATCACCGAGTTGTCGTGCTTGCCCGAGAAGATGACCTCGTAGTCCTTGCCCGGCTCGATGCCGAACTGCTTGAACAGGACCCGCGGCGCGGTGTCTCCCGAGTTGGACGAGGGCGACACGTGCGCGACGCGCTTGCCCTTCAGGTCGGAGACCTTGGTGATCGGACTGTCCTTGCGCACGATGAGCTGCAGCGTGTAGCCGATCGAGCCATCGGCGTGCTGCATCGCGACGATCGGGACGAAACCCGCGAGGTTCACGGCATACGGCGTGGGCCCCGTGGCGACGCCGGCGATGTGCAGCCGGCCCGAACGCATCGCCTCCACCTGCGCCGCGTACGACTCCGCGGGAAACCATTTGACCTTCTTGCCGGTGAGCTTGGCGATGTGCTGCATCAGCCCGTCGAACACGTTCTCGTAGACCGAGGGGTCCTCGACCGGCGTGTACGAGAACACCAGCGTCGCGGGATCCTGCCAGGCCTTCGGATCCTTCGGCGTATCGGCGACGAGGTCCCGGTTGTCGTCGCAATAACGTGCGTCGAGATCGCCGCGGTTGCCGCAGGTCTGCGCCGACGCAGGCAGGCAGAACGCGAGC
>JADLBN010000245.1 GCA_020847675.1 Burkholderiales bacterium
ACCGCAGCCAGGGCGCCGCCTACCTCGAGCGGCTCGAGCGCGAGATCGACATGACGGCCGCGCTGTTCGACGCCGACCGCGAGGTGGTGCAGCTCCACTTCGGCGGCGGCACGCCGAACTTCCTCTCCCCCGCGGAGCTGCGCCGGGTCGTTGAATCGATCGGCGGCCGCTTCCGGATGAGCGGGCGGCGCGACGCCGACGTGTCGATCGAGCTCGATCCGCGAACCGTCACGCCCGACGAGGTCGGCGAACTCGCGTCGATCGGCTTCAACCGCGCGAGCCTCGGCGTTCAGGACTTCGACCCCGACGTGCAGCGCGCCGTCAACCGCGTGCAGAGCGTCGAGGAGACCGTTGCGGTGATCGAGGCGTGCCGGGAGCACGGCATGCGGTCGGTCAACGTCGATCTCATCTACGGCCTCCCGCGCCAGACCCGCGCCGGATTCGCGAAGACGCTGGACACGGTGATCGCCGTGCGACCGGATCGCTTCGCGGTGTACGGCTACGCGCACCTGCCGCGGCTGTTCAAGGCTCAGGGCCGGATCGAGGCCTCCGAACTTCCCTCGCCGGAGGAGAAGCTCGCGCTGCTCGCGCTTGCGATCGAGAAGCTCGGTGCGGCGGGCTACGTCTACATCGGCATGGACCACTTCGCGCTGCCCGGCGACGAACTCGCCCGCGCGCAGGCGGCGGGCACCCTGCACCGCAACTTCATGGGCTACACGACGCACGCGAACACCGACCTCGTGGGCCTGGGCGTGAGCGCGATCAGCCACGTGGGCCCGAGCTTCAGCCAGAATCCGCGCGACGTCGCCGGGTGGTCGGCCGCCCTCGACGAGGGCCGCCTGCCGGTCTGCCGGGGCGTGCGTCTCACCGACGACGACGAGTTGCGCGCCGACCTGATCCAGCGCCTGATGTGCCACGGCGAGATCCCGGTGGCGGCGCTCGAACGCCGCTGGGGCATCGTGTTCGCCGAGTATTTCGCCGAGTCGGTGGCCCGCTTGGTGCCGCTGGTGGCGGACGGACTGGTCAGCGTCCGCCCGGAGCGGATCACGGCGACATCGCGCGGACGCCTGCTCTTGCGTAACATAGCCATGTGTTTCGACCGCTACCTGCCGGTCCCCGGGACCGTTTCGCCCTATTCGCGCGCCATCTAGCGCGGCGCCGCACGCCGTCGCCTGCGGCCGCGCGTTGGCCGCGCCCTGCCGGGATCCGGTGATGGCGCGTCCCCCGATCTTCCCGCTCGCTGACGCCCGCACCGTCGCCGACGACGGCGACGACGCGAGCTTCTGCTCGACCTGCGCGTTCTCGTCGGCCTGCCTCGCCGAAGGCGTGGGCAAGCGCGAACTGCGCGAGCTCCATGTGCTGGTCGACCACGTGGGCCCGATCGCCGCCGGTAACCACGTCTTCCGCAAGGGCGACCCGTTCGACGCGATCGCCGCGGTGCGCGCCGGCACGGTGAAGACCTACGTGAACGACGCCGACGGCCACGAGCGCGTGCTGGGCTTCCACCTGCCCGGCGAGGTGATCGGACTCGACGGCATCGACGGCGAGCGCTATCCCTGCAACGCGGTGGCGCTCGACACCGTGATGCTGTGCCGCTTCTCGTTCCAGCGCATGTCCTCGCTGGCGGCGCGCCTTCCCGGATTGCAGCGGCACCTGTTCCGGCTCCTGTCGCGCGGCATCGGGACGGCCGTGCAACTCGGCAACGATGCTACCGCCGACCAGCGCATGGCCGCGTTCCTGCTAGGTCTGTCGCAGCGGCTCGCCACCCGCGGCTTCTCGGCGACGCGTTTCCGGCTCACGATGCCGCGTACCGACATCGGCAGCCACCTGCGCCTCGCTCCCGAGACGGTGAGCCGCGTGCTCAAGCGCTTCCAGGACGACGGCCTGGTCGACATCGACCGTCGCGAAGTGGAACTCCTCGACGTCGAAGCGCTGGACGCGCTCGCCGCGCCGGTCCTCTCGCGCTGACGTGGCGGGCCGCCGGCATCGCGGCTCCTGCCGCTTGACGCGAGTCAGGGCGCTCGCGGCGGCCGGCGCGCACAGTGGCAGCCTGTCGTCCTCGTTGCGCTCCGGCGCGCGGACCGTGCGCCGGGCGTGGCCGGGGCCGCCCGTGCGCGTGCGCGCATGATGCCCGCCATGCCGCAACCGCTTCCCGTCCCGCCGCCGCGCGGCTTCGCGCTGTTCGCGCTCGGCTTCCGGCCGTTCTACCTCGCCGCGAGCCTGTTCGCCGCGCTCTCCGTCGTGCTGTGGATCGGCGACTACTCCGGATTCCTGCCGCGCGCCTACGGCGGCGATCCGGTGCGCCACGCGCATGAGATGATCTACGGCTTCGCGGTCGCGGTGATCGTCGGGTTCCTGTTCACGGCCGGGCGCAACTGGAGCAACCGCCCCACGCCGCAGGGGCCGCTCCTCGCGGCGTTCGTGGGGCTGTGGCTCGCCGGACGCGCGCTCATGTTCACGCCGTGGACGATGACGGCGGCCGTGGTGAGCGCGGCGTTCCCGGTCGCCGCGGCCGTGGCGCTCGCGGTGCCGTTCGCGCGCAGCCGCGACCG
>JADLBN010000246.1 GCA_020847675.1 Burkholderiales bacterium
GAGCGCAGCGAGCGTGGGGGCCGTGTCAGTCGCGATGGGCCGTCCCGAGCGACTGACCTGCCCCCGCCGGGGGCAGCGAGCGCAGCGAGCGTGGGGGCCGTGTCAGTCGCGCTGGGCCGTCCCGCGCGACTGACGTGCCCCCCGGGGGGCAGCGAGCGCAGCGAGCGTGGGGTCGATTCATCCTGGGGGAGGACGTCGCGATGATCCACTTCGACGACGGCGCACCGCAGCGCCGCAGGGATTCCATCCGTCAACGCGTGCGTCCCTTTCCGGCCGGATCCGCCGCGCACATCGCGTTGCCGCACGCATTCGCGCAGCCGCTGCGCATCGCGGCGAACGAGCCGCGACCCGAACACACGGTGCGCGCGCTGCTGCGGCGCTGCCGGTTCGACAGCGTGTCGTACTTCATCACGCGCCGCGGCAACGGCGCGGTCGGCGGCGAACTGTGCTGGAGCACGCTGCCCGACCACTGGGTCGAGCGCTATCGGCGGGCGAACTTCGTCGCGGTCGACCCGCGGCTCGCGCGCGGCCGCGCACAGATCGCGCCGTGGCTGTGGGATGCAGGCGGGCTCGCGGCTGGCGGATCGTTGCAGCGTTTTCTGGCGGAAGCGGCCGCGGTCGGCGTGCGCAGCGGCGTTGTCGTCTCGCTGACCGACGGCGAGCTGAACCAGGTCACCGTCACGTTCGACAGTGCGACGAGCCCCGTCGGCGCCGCGCGGCGCGAGGCCATCGCCGCCCGCCTGGGCGACCTCGTGCTGTTCGCGATCGCGCTGCACGAGTTCGTCCTCGAGTGGCGCGCCACCGGCGCCGCGGGGCGCCCGCCGGCGGCGCCGGTGCTCACGCTGCGCGAGCGCGACTGCCTCGAGCTCGCGGCGCGCGGCATGACCAGCGCCGACATCGGCACCAAGCTGTGCGTGGCCGAGCGCACGGTCAACTTCCACTTCTCCAACATCAAGATGAAGCTCGGCGCGATGAACCGCCCCGAAGCGATCGCGCGCGGCATCGCGCTGGGGCTCGTGTCGTGCCCCGGTAACGCGCCGTGAAGCGAGGGGATGCGGGTCGGACTCGCATTTCCACCCGCAATTCCTAGCCGTTGCGCGCCAGCCACTCGCGCATCTCGGCGATCGAGTGCACGGTCGCGAGCGGCGCGAGCCGGGCGAGGCCGGCGACGTCGTGCGCGCCGTAGGCGACGGCCAGCGCCGATGCTCCGGCGTTGCGCGCGAGTTCGAGATCGTGCGTGGTGTCGCCGATCATCAGCGTCTCGTCCGGCACGACGGCGAGGTGGTCCATCAGATGCAGCAGCATGTCCGGGTGCGGCTTGGGAAAGCCCTCGTCGGCGCAACGCGTCGCGTGGAAGCGCTGCGCGAGCCCGCTGCGCGCCAGCACGCGCGCGAGCCCCAGCCGCGACTTTCCGGTCGCCACCGCGAGCAGGTAACCGGCGGCTTCGAGTTCGGCGAGCAGCCCGCTGGCGCCGGCGAACAGCGGAATGTCATCCTCCCGCGCCAGATAGTGGCGGCGGTAGAGCACCGTCAGCTCGGAATGCCGCGACAGCGGCAGGCCCGGCGCGACCAGGCGCAGCGCGTCGGTGAGGCCGAGCCCGATCACGTAGCGCGCGGTCGCCTCGTCCGGCACCGGCTCGCCCAGGTCGCGGCATGCCGACCGGATCGCGTCGGCGATGATCGCCGTCGAGTCCGACAGCGTGCCGTCCCAGTCGAACACCAGGAGGCGGAAGCGGCGTTGGGCGGGGACACGCATGGGTCTGACCCTTAACATGCATTCCATTGCATGTTAAGGGTCAGACCCTCGGAGCCGGGCGGGCCGGCCCGCGTCGAGCCACGCCACGAAGTCGACCAGTTCGCGCGGCAGCGGCGCCTCGAACGCAACCCGCTCGCCGGTCGCCGGGTGCGCGAACGCCAGCCGGTGCGCGTGCAGGAACATCCGCTTCAAGCCCTCCTTCGCGAGCACCCTGTTCCACGCGAAGTCGCCGTACTTGTCGTCGCCGGCGAGCGGAAAGTCGAGATGCTGGAGGTGCACGCGGATCTGGTGCGTGCGCCCGGTGCCGAGTTCGGCCTCGAGCAGGGCCAACGGAGGCTCGAGGTCGAACCACGTGGAAACGCGCCGGAACGTCGTCTCGGACTCCGCGCCTTCTTCCTGATCGACGCGCACGCGCCGTTCGCCTTCGCGGGTCGCGAACTTGGTCAGCGGGAGCCGGACCCGCCGCTTCTCGTCGCGCCAGCGCCCGCGCACCAGCACGAAGTAGCGCTTGTCGAAGCCGCCCTCGCGCAACTGCGCGTGCAGCGCGACCAGCGCCGCGCGCTTCTTGGCGAGCAGCATCACGCCCGACGTGTCGCGGTCGAGCCGGTGCACGAGTTCGAGAAAGCGCGCGTCGGGCCGCGCGCCGCGCATCTGCTCGATCAGGCCGAACGCGATCCCGCTGCCGCCGTGGACGGCCAGCCCGGCGGGCTTGTCGACGACAATCAGGGCGTCGTCCTCGAACAGGATCGGCACCTTCACCGCCGACGCGGGCCTCCGGGCGGGCGCGCCGGCCGCCGCCGGCGCGGCGGTCCGCACCGGCGGGATCCGGACGACGTCGCCGACGGCGAGCCGCACGTCCGGACCCACCCGCCCCTTGTTCACGCGGACCTCGCCGCTGCGCAGGATCCGGTAGATGTGGCTCTTCGGCACCCCCTTGAGGACGCGGGTCAGGAAATTGTCGACGCGCTGCCCCGCCGCCTCGTCCCCGACCGTTAGCCAGCTCACAGAATCCTTGCTTAACTCGTTCATTCCAATATAATTGTGCCCGAACCACGCATCGCGAGCGCTGCAGGCGCCGAACGTCCACCGGCCGCCGGTCAGAACCGCCGGCCCGTCGAACGATACCGCCTTGAATTGGTTGCGCTTTGCGTGGTCCCGCCCGTGGTCGCCATGGACGGGAACCCCCGGCTTCAGTCGCTCGCCGGGCGGGGCCAAAGCCCCGCGGAAGTAGCGACGGTTAAGGATGAGCGCAGTCTCCGCACCCGGCAGCGGCCGGTTCGAAGCGGCGCATTGCGCGGCGCCAAAAGCGAGATTTTCCGTACCTGGCCGCCCGAACGTGGCGGCGCCTGCGAGTTGCGGGTGCCGACCGGGCTGCCGGTGGTTCCACCGCTTGTTTGCGACACGAAGACTTCGCAGCCCGACGAGAGCCGACACCCCCCGCCACCCGCGGGGATCGAACCGAATGCCGACCGCCTCACCGCCCTCGCGCACTGCTCCCGCCCGCCGGCGCCCTACAGCGCCCGCCTGCCTGTCCTCGCCCGCAGCCGCCGCCGTCTAGCGCTTGACCGCCGCGTTCGCGCGGCGCGTTCTGCTTCGCCTCCGTCTGTCCGCGGCGCCTGCGCCGAGGATCGTTCATGAAACGCATGCTGTTCAACGCCACCCAGGCGGAGGAACTCCGGGTGGCGATCGTCGATGGCCAGAAGCTCGTCGACCTCGACATCGAGTCGGCCAACAAGGAACAACGCAAGAGCAACATCTACAAGGCGGTCATTACCCGGGTCGAGCCATCGCTCGAGGCCTGCTTCGTCGACTACGGCACCGACCGTCACGGGTTCCTGCCGTTCAAGGAAATCGCCCGCGAGTACTTCCGCGACCGCGACGCGGACGCCGGCCGCGCGCGCATTCAGGACCAGCTGAAGGAAGGCCAGGAGCTGATCGTCCAGGTCGACAAGGACGAGCGCGGCAACAAGGGCGCGGCGCTCACCACGTACATCTCGCTCGCCGGCCGCTACCTGGTCCTGATGCCGAACAACCCGCGCGGTGGCGGCGTCTCGCGGCGCGTCGAGGGCGAGGAGCGCAACGAGCTGCGCGACGCGATCAGCGGCCTCGAAGTGCCGCAGGGCATGAGCGTGATCGCCCGCACCGCCGGCATCGGGCGCTCGACCGAGGAGCTGCAGTGGGACCTGAACTACCTGCTCCAGCTTTGGCGCGCCGTCGAAGACGCCGCGAAGATGCAGCCGGGCGCGTACCTGATCTATCAGGAGTCGAGCCTCGTCATCCGCGCGATCCGCGACTACTTCCACCCGGACATCGGCGAGCTCCTGATCGACACCGAGGCGATCTACGAGCAGGCGCAGCAGTTCATGAGCCACGTGATGCCGGCCAACGTGAACCGCGTCAAGCTGTACAAGGACGACGTCCCGCTGTTCTCGCGGTTCCAGATCGAGCACCAGATCGAGACCGCTTACGCGCGGCAGGTGCCGCTGCCCTCCGGCGGCGCGATCGTGATCGACCATACGGAGGCGCTCGTTTCCGTCGACGTCAACTCGGCGCGCGCGACCAAGGGCGCCGACATCGAGACGACGGCGTTCAACACGAACTGCGAGGCGGCCGACGAGATCGCCCGCCAGCTGCGGCTGCGCGACCTGGGCGGCCTCATCGTGATCGACTTCATCGACATGGAGAGCGCCAAGAACCAGCGCGAGGTCGAGACGCGGCTGCGCGACGCGCTCCGCTACGACCGCGCGCGCGTGCAGCTAGGCAAGATCTCGCGCTTCGGCCTCATGGAGCTGTCGCGCCAGCGGCTGCGACCGGCCCTGTCGGAAGCGGCGCACATCCCGTGCCCGCGCTGCCACGGCATCGGCCACATCCGCGGTACCGAGTCGACCGCGCTGCACATCCTGCGGATCGTGCAGGAGGAGGCGATGAAGGACAACACCGCGCAGGTGGTCGCGCAGGTGCCGGTCGACGTCGCGACGTTCCTGCTGAACGAGAAGCGCACCGACGTGCTGACGATCGAGACCCGCTTCAAGGTCAACGTGCTGCTGGTGCCGAACCGCCACCTCGAGACGCCGAACTACAGCATCGAGCGCCTGCGCCACGACGACTTGAACCAGGCCGAGCCGCTGCCGCCGTCGTTCGAGATGGTGAAGGAGCCGGAGAAGCTCGACCCGGCGCAGCAGATCAAGGAAGATGCCGCCGCACCGCGACAGGAGGCGGTCGTCAAGGGCATCACGCCGACCCAGCCGGCGCCGGTCGAGAAGCCGGTCGCGCCGACGCCGATGGCGGAGCCTGCGCCGACGGGTGGCTCGTGGTTCACGCGGGTGATGGGCTGGTTCCGGACGAAGCCCGAGGCGCCCGCCCCGGTGGCCACGCCAGGCACGCGCGACGCGCGCGCACCCGATCGCAACCGCGACGGTCGCCGCGACGGGCGTCGCGGCGACGAGCGCGACCGCTTCCGCGGCGACGGGCGTCGCGGTGGCGAGCGGCGCGAAGAGCAGCGCGACGCGCGACGCGGCGGCGGCGGTGGAGACAGGCGCGACGGCCGAGGCGACGCCGCGCGCGGCGGACCGCCACAGCAACGCAACGGGCAGGGGCAGCCGCGTCGCGACGAACGCCGGGAGGAACGGCGCGATGGCACGCGCGGCCAGCCGCCGCGCGAGGCACGGGAGCCGCGCGAAGCGCAGCGGCCGAAGGAGCCCCGCGAGCCGCGCGCGGAGGCCGCGCTGACGACCGACACGCACGACGTCACGACGCCGCCGGGCCTTCCGGCGCAACCTGGACCAGGCAGCGACGCGCGCGAGGGCGGCAGCCGCCGCAGGCGCGGTCGGCGCGGCCGTGGCGGCGACCGGGGCGACCATCTGCAAGGGGACGAGGTCGAGGTCACGCCGCGGGCTGCCGATGGCGCGATCGAGGGACCCGCCGCAGGCACCGCGTCGACGCCGGCCGACGGCGCGCCCGCGCGCGAACCACGACCGCCGAAGGCGCCGCGGGAACCGCGCGAAGGACGCGAACCGCGCGAAGGACGCGAACCGCGGGAGCCGCGCGAAGGCCGCCCGCCGCGCGAACGGCGCGACGCGCCGCCGAGCGTTCCGGTCCCCGCGCAAGACCTGCTGCCGATCGAGGCCCCGCCAACGTCCGCGCCGCCGGTACCGGTCGAACACGCGGCGCCTGCACCGGTGGCGCACGTCGCGCCGGCGATGATCCCGGAGATACCGGTCGCTCCGCCAGCGTCTGCGCCTTCGGTGCCGCGTCCCGCGGCAATCGTCGAAGTTCCGCCGATCGACCTGACGCTGCCGCCCGACTCGGGCCTCGTCCTCGTCGAGACGTCGCACGCGGCGCCACCGATCGAGGAGGAACCGCAGGCGACGCGCCCGAAGCGGGTGCGTCCGCCGCGCGTGGAGATCCCGAGCGAGCCGCTGCAGATCGTCGAGACGCGCAAGGAACCACCGGCGCCAGCGAGCTGACGCACCTGCGATATCGTTGCAGCGAGGGGGACGGACGCACGCGTTTGTCCCCCTTTTCCGTTGCAGAGTACCGATCGGAGATCGTCGCCGGCCGGCACGCTCCCTCACCCCGACCCGCTCCCCCTGCGGGGAGAGGGAGCGCATCGCGTCGAGGCGGCGCCGCATCGCGTGTCGGCGGCGCCATCGGCTCCCTCTCCCCGCTTGCGGGGAGAGGGTTGGGGTGAGGGGCGGCCGCGTGCGGCTACTGCATGTACCAGCCGTGGCTGACCACGAGCGACTGCCCGGTCAGCGCATTGCTCGGGAACCCGGCGAACAGCACGGCCACTTCGGCGACGTCGTCGAGCGTCGTGAATTCGCCGTCGACGGTGTCCTTGAGCATGATCTTCCGGATGACGTCTTCCTCGGAGATCCCGAACTCCTGCGCCTGCTCCGGAATCTGCTTGTCGACGAGCGGCGTGCGCACGAAGCCCGGGCAGATCACGTTGGCGCGCACGCCATGCGCGGCACCCTCCTTCGCGATGACCCGGGCGAGCCCGATCAGGCCGTGCTTGGCGGTGACGTATGGGGCCTTCAGCATCGACGCGAGCTTGGAGTGCACCGAGCCCATATAGATGATCGCCCCGCCGCGACCGGACCGATACATGTGCGGCAGGCACGCTTTGGTGGTCAGGAACGCGCCGTCGACGTGGATCGCCAGCATCGTCTTCCACTCGGCGTACGAGAACTCCTCCAGCGGGTGCACGATCTGGATGCCGGCGTTGGAGACGAGGATGTCGACGCCGCCGAACGCGGCGACGACGGCGGCCACGCCGGCGTTCACGGCTTCCTCGCTGGTGACGTCCATCGCCACGCCCAGCGCCTGCCCGCCGGCCGCCCGGATCTCCGCCGCCACGGCGTCGGCCGCCTCTCCGTTCAGGTCGGCGACGGCGACCTTCGCGCCCTCGCGCGCGTAGCGGACGGCGATCGCCTTGCCCAGGCCGCTGGCCGCCCCGGTGACGATCGCGACCTTGTCCGGGAGTTTCATGTTCGCGTTTCCTCTGTCGCCGGCGGTGCGCGCACGGCTACGGCTCGACCGGCAACGCCACGCCGAACATCTGCTGCTTCAGCGCGTGCAGCCGGTCGCGCAGCTCGGCCGCCTTCTCGAACTCGAGATTCTTCGCGGCCTCCAGCATCTGCCGCTCGAGCTGCTTCAGCTCGCGCTCCATGTCCTTCTCGGGCATCGCCTCGTACTTCGCCTTCGCCTGCGCCGCGCGCTGCTCGCGCTTCGCCTCGTCCGGATCGTAGACGCCTTCGATGATGTCCTTGATCCGCTTGGTGACGCCGACCGGCGTGATCCCCATCTTCGCGTTGTGCGCGAGCTGCTTCGCGCGCCGGCGTTCCGTCTCGCCGATCGCGGCCTGCATCGAGTCGGTCACCTTGTCGGCGTACAGAATCGCCATGCCGTTGATGTGCCGTGCGGCGCGGCCGATGGTCTGGATCAGCGAGCGCTCGGCGCGCAGAAAGCCCTCCTTGTCGGCGTCGAGGATCGCCACCAGCGACACCTCCGGGATGTCGAGGCCCTCGCGCAGCAGATTGATGCCGACCAGCACGTCGAACTCGCCCAGCCGCAGGTCGCGGATGATCTCGACGCGCTCGACGGTGTCGATGTCCGAGTGCAGGTAGCGGACCTTGACGCCGTTCTCGGCCAGGTAGTCGGTGAGGTCCTCGGCCATCCGCTTGGTGAGCGTGGTCACCAGCACGCGCTCGTGCCTGTCGGCACGGATCCGGATCTCGTTCAGCAGGTCGTCGACCTGGGTCTGCGCCGGCCGCACCGACAGCGTCGGGTCGACCAGTCCCGTCGGCCGCACCAGCTGCTCGACGACCTGCCCCGAGTGCGTCTGCTCGTAAGCCGCCGGCGTCGCCGACACGAAGATCGTCTGCGGCATCAGCCGCTCGAACTCGTCGAAGCGCAGCGGCCGGTTGTCGAGCGCAGACGGCAGTCGGAAGCCGTAGTCGACGAGGTTCTCCTTGCGCGCGCGGTCGCCCTTGTACATGCCGCCGACCTGCGGGATCGTCACGTGCGACTCGTCGACGAACATCAGCGACGTCGGCGGCAGGTAGTCGATGAGCGTGGGCGGCGGCTCGCCGGCGGTGCGGCCCGACAGGTAGCGCGAGTAGTTCTCGATGCCCTTGCAGTAGCCGATCTCGGTCATCATCTCCAGGTCGAAGCGCGTGCGCTGCTCGATGCGCTGCGCCTCGATCAGCTTCATCTGGCCGACGAAGAACTCCTTCTGCGTGTGGAGCTCGACCTTGATCTGCTCGATCGCGTCGAGCACCTTCTTGCGGCCGGTCACGTAGTGCGACGACGGGAACACGGTGAAGCGCGCGATCTTCTGCTTCAGGTGCCCGGTCAGCGGGTCGAACAGCTGCAGCATCTCGACCTCGTCGTCGAACAGGCTGACGCGGATGGCGTTCTCGGCATTCTCGGCCGGGAAGATGTCGAGCACGTCGCCGCGCACGCGGAAGACGCCGCGCTTGAACTCGACGTCGTTGCGCGTGTACTGCATCTCGGTCAGCCGCTTGATCGCGTCGCGCTGCGAGATGCGGTCACCCTGCTTCAGGTGCAGGATCATGCTGTGGTACTCGGACGGGTCGCCGATGCCGTAGATCGCCGACACCGTGGCGACGATCACGCAATCCGGGCGCTCGAGGATCGCCTTGGTCGCCGACAGCCGCATCTGCTCGATGTGCTCGTTGATCGAGCTGTCCTTCTCGATGTAGAGGTCGCGCGACGGGACGTACGCCTCCGGCTGGTAGTAGTCGTAGTACGAGACGAAGTACTCGACCGCGTTCTCCGGGAAGAACTCGCGGAACTCCGAGTAGAGCTGCGCGGCGAGCGTCTTGTTCGGCGCGATGACGATCGCCGGCCGGCCGGTCTGCGCGATCACGTTGGCCATCGTGAACGTCTTGCCCGACCCCGTGACGCCGAGCAGCGTCTGGTACGCGAGGCCGTCGGAGAGGCCCTCCACCAGCTTGGCGATTGCCTCCGGCTGGTCGCCGGCAGGCGGGAACGGCTGGTGCAGCGTGTACGGGCTGCCGGGGTACTGGATGGACATGGGAAATTCGGGCGCGAGCGAACCGGTCATTGTACGTCCGAACGATCGTTCGGGGCAAGTTCTCCCCTCACCCCGACCCTCTCCCCACGACGTGGCGAGAGGGAGCTGTTCAAGCGAGCGTCGTGGCCACTCGACCGGGAGCCGCGCGGCACTTGGTGCTCCCTCTCCCCGCGCAAGCGGCGAGAGGGCTGAGGTGAGGGGCGCGCGCCTACGCTTGCGGGCGCGCTTCCAGCCCGAACTGCAGCGCCGC
>JADLBN010000247.1 GCA_020847675.1 Burkholderiales bacterium
CCAGGTGCTTCAGGAGGAGGTCGCGGCAGGCCATCTCGACGTCGTAGAGGAGCTTCGGCGTCGCGTAGACGCGGCATTCGTCGCCCATGAAGCCGATCGTGCGGTCGCGGTCGATGTCGTGGCGCACGGTGGCGGTGAGGCCGGGTTGCAGCGGTTCGGTCATCGTGATTCTCCGGGTTGGCCGGGGCGCGCTCCCGCGGCGGCACGAAGCGTGCCCGCATGGAGTCGCGCGCCCACGTAGTGGACGAGCGCGCGCGTGGCGCGCGCGCAGTTGCGGAACACGCACACGCCCTGGTCCATCAGGCGCGCGCTCATCGCGTCGTATAGCCTCCCGGCGTCGACGACGCCGATCACCGGCTTCGCGTGGCGCGCGGAGAGCGGCGGCATCAGGTGGACGGTGCTCTTCGGGTCCGAGAGGTCGAACCCCGGGCGCAGCTTGCTCTGCTCGAGCGCGCGCACCGCAGGGGCCGTGGGGTCGAGGGCCACGACGACTGCGTCGATCGAAGGGTCGTCGAGGAAAGCCTCGGTGATGTCGAGGTGCGCTTCGTCGTCGGCGCCGGGGTTGATGTCGATCGGGTTGCCGACCGCGACCAGCGCATCGAGCTTCTTCGCGGCGAGGATCGCCCGTACGCGTTCGACGGTCGCGGGCGCGAGCGCGCCCATCGTCATCGCGTGACCGTCGGCCTCGATCGAGTCGGCCATGCTCACCGCCTCGAAGCCGGCGCCGCTGATGGCGCCGAGCCGGGCGCCGCCGACCGTCTTGTCGTGCAGCGCGCCTGCCGTGTAGAAGAGGTCGTCGAACGCGCTCACGTCGTCGGCGACGATCGCGCCGGCGTGGCGCAGGACCGACGAGAAGACCTCGTAGTCGCCGGCCACCGAGGCCGTGTGTCCGAGCGCGCCGCCCGCGCCGGGGGCCGTGCGACCGGCCTTGTAGACGACGACGTCCTTGCCGTTCACCACGGCTTGCCGCACCGCCCGCGCGAAGTCCGCGCCGTCGCCGTCACGCAAGCCCTCGACGTAGACGCCGACGGTCGCGATCTCCGGCCGCTGCGCGAACCAGGCGAGGAAGTCGCCGTGAGTGAGATCGGTTTGGTTGCCGATCGCAATCATGTAGCGCGGGTCGAGCCACGGGTTCTGCGACAGCCGCGTGATCATGAACGCGCCGCTTTGCGAGATCAGCGCGGCGCTGCGCTCCGCCTTCTTCTGCGGCTTGGGCAGGCGCTCGAGCGGGATGAACCAGGAGTCGTAGCCGCCGGGATGCGACACGACCCCGAGGCAGTTGGCGCCGAGGAAGACCGGCCCGCCGCCCGGCTTGCCGTGCGCCGCATCGATCCGCGCAGCCATCGCGGCGGCGGGCTCGCGGCTCTTCGCGGTTTCGCCCAGGCCTCCGGGGATCAGCATCACGGCGTCGACCTTGTCGGTCGCGAGGATCTCGTCGACGAGCGGATAGACCGCATCGGCGTTCACCGCCACGATCAGGAGGTCGAGCCGTCCCGGCAGCGATCCCAGTCCGTCGACGCAGCGCACGCCGTCGATTTCGCTCTCGCCGGGCTTCACGATCGTGATCCGATCCTTCGGGTAACCGCTGCCGACCAGGTTGCGCAGGATGATCCGGCCGAAGTTCATCCCGCTCGCCGACACGCCGACGATGCCGAGCGAGTCGGGATGCAGCAGCCGGTCGATCTTCGCGATCGGTCGCGGTTGGCGCGCCGCGGCCGGAGTGCCGAGCCTGCACTGCGACGAGACGACGGCCAGCCCGTCGCCGGTCCACAGGCCTTCGAGGATGAGTTCCTGCAACGAGCCGGCCTTCGCACCTTCGAGGCTCCGCGCGAGGCCGAGGAGTGCGGTGAACCAGTCGGCGAGCGCAGCGTCGCGCGCGCCCGGGCTCGCGTCGCCGGCCGCGAGCCGCTGCCAGGCAACCGTGCGCCGGAACAGGTGCAGAAAGTCCGCAGCGTCAGTCAGTGCCGCAGCGGCGTGCACGCTGCCGCGGTCCGGCCGGAAGTTGCCTGCCGCGAGCGCGGCGTCGGGCCCGCCCGTGCCGGCCGACAGCACGAATCCGAACTCGCGCGTGTTGGCGAGGCTCGCGCGCAACGGGGGAACCCCGCGGGCGCCAGCTTCGACGTGCAGCCCGAGCGCCTCGCACAGTCTCAGCGTCTCGTCGGGCGCCAACGCCGGACGGCCGCTCGCGGCGGCGGTCGCGATCGCGCTTGCGATCACGGAAGGGTCGGGCAGGGGATTGCGAGGGGCTGGGCGATCGGCCACGGTGCGCGCTCTCCGGGGGATGCCGGGCGCGCGCTGGCGCGCCGGGCAACGGATCTTGCAGTCGCCGGACCACCGCCTGCCTTGCGGAAGGTCAAGGAGTTGGCCACGACCGGCGGCACGACCCTGCGGGCCGCCCAGCCGGCGGAGAGCGCGGCCACGCTCGCCCCGCCGCGCGCGTCAATGGGCTTCGGTAGCGCCCGGGCCGGGCTTGGGAACCACGGTCAGCAGCAGCACGAGGAGGAGCAGATAGGCGAGGCTCCAGCAGGCGGCCGCCGCGAGCAGCATCGCGCGGGTGTCCGCCACGGAACCCGCGAAGACGCGCAGGAGCGTGGCGAGCGCGAGCAGCCCCGTGCCGTAGACCGGAAGGGCGCTCGACCACACCGGTCTTCGCGCGCGCAGGAGCCGCGTCATGGCCATCACGTTGAGCGTGAGCGTGCCCAGGCTCCCGATGGTGATGACGTGGATCGCGCGCGTGCGCTCGGCAGGCGGCGCGTCGAGCGCGAGTCCGGCGCCCAGTGCGAGAAGTCCGAGCGCGAGCCAAGCATAACCCGCTGCCTGGCACAGGAGATCGGGACGCCCGCGCATCGCCCACAGGCGCCAGCGGATCATGCGCAGCGCGGCGAGAACTCCCGCGACGGCCAGCGCGAGACCGGCTGTCAGGGTGGCGACCCGCACCGCGCCGGAATCCGATGTGACTCCGGCAATCACGAGCGAGAGCACGCCGACCGCCATCGTGATGACCAGCGCACCCTCGATGCGCGGCTGGACGCGGGCGTCGAGCACCTGGCCCTGACGGTAGAACTGACCGGCCACGGCGGGGGCGATCACCCGGCCGCCCATGAACAGCAGGAGCAGGGCGAACAATGCGACCGCGACGTCGATCAGGCGATCCGGCACGACGGGTGCGCCCTGTCCGGGAGCCGCCATCGCCGAGACGACCGCGAAGGCGACCGCGCTCGCGCACAGTCCGATGAGCGTGAGCGGCAGCGACTGGTTGCGCCACTTCTTCGCGCTCGCGAGCAGCCGCGGCGCCAGCGCGTACCCGAGCACTCCGGGGAACGCGATGTTGGCAGCGATCGCGACCGCGGAGCCCGGCCAGCCGAGGAACGCGACGCGCGCCATGAGCCAGGTCGCGACCAGCGTGGCGAGGTTCATGCGGGTGCGTGGCCCGAGCTGGTTTCCCGCCACCACCGCGAGCGCGAATCCGAACAGCAGTTCGTGCGCGTGCCCCGCCGGCGACGCGAGGCCCGCGACGGGCGGGATCAGGCCGAGCATCGACAGCACCGACGCCGGGACGACGAGCATCGCGTAGGTCGCGGCCAGAGGAAAGAAGACCGCGTTGCCGGCCACCCGGTTCGGCACGCCGAGATCGACGAACTTCCGGCTTCCCGCGGGTTGCGTCACGCCGCCCCGCTGTGCGACTGACGCCTCGTGCGGACTCGGGTCACGCCTTCGCTCGCCTGCACTGCCAGCCGCTGTCGCGCGTGGCGCGGGCGTCGTATCATCATCCGCGCGGGCGGGAGTCGTATCGGGCATCCGTGCACCATAGCACTTCGAGCCGGACGGTCTTTCCCGAAACCGGTACACGTTTCGGTCGAGCCTTGACCCGTGTCATGCTGTGCGATCGTTGCCGCTTCCCGCCGGAGCGGGACTGCGGCGCAGAGCGAAAGGTGCAGGCATGAGCCAGCCGAACCGGGCCTGGGTGATCGGGCACATCAGCGTGCGCGACTCCGCCAAGTGGGATCGCTATCGCGCGGGAGTGCCGGCGACACTCGTCCCGTTCGACGGCAGCGTGCTCTTGCGCGGCGGCGTGACCGACGTGCTCGCCGGCGCGTACCGCCACACCGACGCCGTCGTGCTTGCGTTTCCCGACGTCGATCGCGCGCGCGCCTGGCACGCGTCCGAGGCCTACCAGAGGCTCCTTCCGCTGCGTCGCGAAGCCGCGGACGTCGAGTTGATCATCGTCGGCAGTTGAGAGGGCGGCGCGCCGGGTCCGGCGTCACTGGAAGCGCATCGTCCCCGGCAGCCACAGCGCGATCGACGGGAACGCGAGCACCAGCGCGAGCCCGAGGATCAGGAGCGCGACGTAGGGCAGCACGCCGGCGATGATGTCGCCCATCGACGCGCGCGTGATCGCCTTGATCGCGAACAGGTTCATGCCGACCGGCGGGGTGATCAGCGCGAGTTCGAGGTTGATGGTGAGCAGAATGCCGTACCACACCGGGTTGATGTGGAGCGCGGCGAGCACCGGCAGCACGACGGGCGTGGTGATCAGGATGATCGAGATGGTCTCGAGGAACATGCCGAGCACGAAGACGAGCGCCATGACCGCGAGCAGGAACGCCGTCTGCGACAGCCCGTGCTGGGTCACGAGGTCGACCATCTGGTTGGGGATGCGAAGCTTGGTGAGCGCGTTGCCCAGCATCGCGGCGGCGGCGAGGATGAGAAACAGCATCGCCGTGTTGCGCGCGGCGTCGATGGCGGCCTTCCAGACGTCGCGCAGCGAGAGTGTTCGGTAGACGAAGGCCGCAATCGCAAGCGCGGCCAGAGCGCCCGCGGCCGCCGCCTCGGTGGCGGTGAACACGCCGAAGTACATGCCGCCCAGCACCAGCACCGGCAGCATGAGCGACCAGAACGAGCGGCGCAGCGCGCCCAGGATCTCTCCCGCGGTCGCACGCGGCTCCTGCTTCACGGTGCCGCGGTTGAGCCTGGCCGAGGTCATGCAGTAGACCGCGAAGATCGCCGCGAGCAGCAGACCGGGAACGACGCCGGCCATGAACAGGGCGCCGATCGAGGTGTCGGAGACGACGCCGAACAGCACCATCGGTCCCGACGGCGGAATCAGGATGCCCAGTGTGCCTCCGCCGCCCACCACGCCGTAGGCGAATCGCGGGCTGTACCCGTAGCGGATCATGAGCGGGATCGCCGCCGATCCGATGGTGAGCGCCGTCGCCACGCTCGAACCGGAGATCGCCGCGAACACGGTGCACGCGGCGACCGTCGCAACGCCCATTCCACCGGGGAGGTGGCGCAGGAGCGTGTGCGCGGCGCCGAACAGGTCGTCCACGACCTTGCCCCGGATCATGAAATGGGCCATCAGCGTGAACAGCGGGATGGCGACGAGCAGGTAGGTGTCGAGCTTGCCGAACACCAGGTCGCCCATGCCGCCGAGGTTGCCCTCGGCGACGTAGACGATGGCCGTGGCGAACAGCGCCAGCCCGGCGAACACCGGGACGCCGGTCAGGAGCACGAGCACGAGACCGGCGAGGATCAGCGCGAAAAGCATCGTCGGCTCGGGGAAGGGCTAGACGCCGAGGTCCGGCGGCGGAGCGTTCTCGTCGCGTTGGGCGGAGGCGCGGTCGCGCCACGCGGCAACGAACGCCACGATCGCGGCCACGCCGAGGAGGCCCGCGCCGAGCGGAACTGCGAGTTGCGGGATCCACATCGGCGTGGCGAGGTAGCCGTTCGAGCGCAGCCCGACCATGTGCGAGAACGCGACCATGTCGAACCCCTCGAAGGTGAGCAGCGCCGCCGTGGCGGCGACGGCGAGCAGTCCTCCGAGGGTCACGAGCCACCGGCCGCGCGTGCCGAGCCGCTCGGTGAGCACGTCGACCGCGATGTGCTCGCCGTGGAACAGCGCGTCGGCCGCCGCGAGCATGACGGCGGCGACGAGCAGGTAGCCGACCACCTCGTCGACCCACGGCGTCGGATGCGAGAAGAAATATCGCATCACGACCGAATAGCCGATCACCGCCATCGACACGAGCGTCGCGGCGGCGGCCACGGCGATGCCCGCGCGCGCGAGTGCGCGCACGGCACGCTCCAGCCCTTTCACGCGGCCGGCCCGGCGGCGATCAGAGCTTGCCGAGCAGTTCGAGGATCTTCGGGCCGCCTTCGGGCGCCGACTTCAGGAACTCCGCGCGAACCGCGGGTTCCATCACCGCGCGCCACGCCGCCTGCTCCGCCGGCGTCTGCAGGTGGATCGTCATGCCCTTGGTCTGGAGGTCGCGGATCGCCGCATCGGCGGTCGCTTCGGTGATGCCGATCGCATCGGCTTCGGCCTTCGCGCCCGCCGCTTCGATCGCCTGGCGGTACTCGGGCTTCAGCTTCGCCCACCACGCCGGGTTCACGTAGAGATGGAAGTAGATCGTGTAGATCGGCCCGACGGTGCCGTACTTCTGCACTTCGAAGTACTTGCGCGAGAACGCCGCGGACACGTCGGTCAGGCCGGCGTCGAGGACTCCCGACTGCAGTGCCTGGTAGACCTCGGACCCGGCCATCGCCGAGGGGGCCGCTCCGGCGGCGACGAGGCCGGCATCGGTCATCGTGTTGAGGCCGCGGATCTTGACGCCCTTGAAGTCGGCGATGTTGACGATCGGCTGCTTGCCCGAGGTGATGATCGTCTGGCGCGTGATGTAGAGCCAGGCGATCGAGTGGACGCCGCGC
>JADLBN010000248.1 GCA_020847675.1 Burkholderiales bacterium
AGCGCACGGCACCGAGGTAGGTGAGCGTCACGATCGACCCCGGCCGCCCGCGCATCAGCGGGCGGGCGCCCTTGGCGAGCGCGGCGAGGCTGTAGCTCGAGATGTCGTGCGCGACACCGAACGCCTCGCGCGAGATGCCGTCGAGGAAGTCGCCGGCGAGCGCCTCGCGCGGCGCGAACGCGATCGAGTGCAGCAGACCGTCGAGCCCGCCCCACTCGCGCGACAGCGCCTCGAACAGCGCCGCGATCTCATCGTCGCGCGAGACGTCGCAGCGCAGGAGCGGGCAGGAGCCGAAGTCGGCGGCGAGTCTTGCGACGCGATCCTTCAGGTCGTCGTTGACGTAGGTGAACGCGAGGTCGGCACCCTCGCGCCGGCACGCGCGCGCGACGCCATAGGCGATCGAGCGGTTCGACAACACTCCGGTGATCAGGACTTTGCGTCCGTCGAGCATTCCCATGTCGGTTCCCAGTCGAGGGTCAATCGCGGAACAGTTCGAAGAACGAGCGCACCGGCCCGTTCACGCCGCACAGCACGAGGTCGTTCGGAACGCCGGGGACGACGTTGTCGTCGACGCGAGAACCCGCGTGGACGACCACCGATCGCCCTTCGACGCCTTCGGGCCCGGCGAGCTTCAGGCCGCGCAACGTCGCCGACAGCACCGCGTTGCCGTTGCCGCCGATCGCGATCTCCGGCAGCAGCTCCCCTGCCGGCCGCGGGAAGCCAGGCGGCACCCAGGGCTTGCCGGCGGAGAAGCCGTTGCGCGAACTGCAGTTGCCGCGCTCGTGGATCGCGATGCGGTAGGGGCCCGGGAGCAGGTTGGCGAGCGTGCCGACCACCGTGACGCGCCCATCGCCGCGGTCGACGAATTTGATCGTGCCCTGACCCGCGCTGCCGTTCAACTGCGTGAGCACCGCTTCGACGCCCGGTGCCCGGTCGCGCTTGCTGTTGTCGGGCATCTCGAGCGGACCGGTGGCGCTGCCACAGGCCGCGAGAGCGACCGCGGCGATCGCGCACAGCGGCGCGGCGGAGCGGCGAGGGAGGGGGCGCCCGTTTCGCATGGCCCCGAATGATAGGCGATGCGCCCGGAAGCCGCCAACGGCGGCGCAACAGCGGCACGGTACAATCGCCGTCCCGGCCGAGCACGCTCGCAACTCGCCCGCGCGGCCTTCCGAACCACGACATCCGCCCGGCTCATTCCGGATCGCCATTCCATGTCGTCGATGACGCCGCAGGAAATCGTCTCCGAACTCGACAAGCACATCGTCGGACAGCACGATGCGAAGCGCGCTGTCGCGATCGCGATGCGCAACCGCTGGCGCCGCCAGCAGGTGCCCGAGCCGCTGCGCGGCGAGATCACGCCGAAGAACATCCTGATGATCGGCCCGACCGGCGTGGGCAAGACCGAGATCTCGCGCCGCCTCGCGCGGCTCGCCGACGCGCCGTTCGTGAAAGTCGAGGCGACCAAGTTCACCGAGGTCGGCTACGTCGGGCGCGACGTAGACACGATCGTGCGCGACCTGATCGACGCCGCGGTGAAGCAGACGCGCGAGGCCGAGATGCGCAAGGTGCGCGACCGCGCCGCGGACGCTGCCGAGGAGCGCATCCTCGACCTCCTGCTGCCGCCGGCGCGCGAGGTCAACTTCGACGACATGAAGCCCGCGGACACCGGCACGCGGCAGAAATTCCGCAAGATGCTGCGCGAGGGCCGCCTCGACGACAAGGACGTCGACGTCGAGGTCCCGGTGCTGCCGCCGGCGATGGAGATCATGGCTCCGCCGGGCATGGAGGAGCTCACCTCGCAGATCCAGGGGATGTTCCAGCAGGTGGGCGGCGCGCGCCGCAAGGTGCAGCGCATGAAGGTCGCCGACGCGCTGAAGACGCTGACCGACGAGGAAGCCGCGCGACTCCTGAGCGAGGACGACATCAAGGCGAAGGCGCTCGCCGCGGTCGAGCAGAACGGCATCGTGTTCTTGGACGAGATCGACAAGATCGCGTCGCGCTCGGACCTGCAGGGCGCCGACGTGTCGCGCCAGGGCGTGCAGCGCGACCTGCTGCCGCTGGTCGAAGGCACGACCGTGTCGACCAAGTACGGCATGGTGCGCACCGACCACATCCTGTTCATCGCGTCGGGCGCGTTCCACCTGTCGAAGCCGTCGGACCTCATTCCCGAACTGCAGGGCCGCTTCCCGATCCGCGTCGAGCTTTCTTCGCTGACCGTCGCCGACTTCGAGCAGATCCTGACCGCGACCGACGCCTGCCTCGTGCGCCAGTACGAGGCGCTGCTGCGCACCGAGAACGTCGAACTCGACTTCCGGCCCGACGCGATCCGCCGCATCGCGGAGATCGCGTTCGCGGTCAACGAGAAGCAGGAGAACATCGGTGCGCGGCGCCTCTACACGGTGATGGAGCGCCTGCTCGAGGACGTTTCCTACGAGGCCACCAAGCACGACCGCGCGACCATCGCGATCGACGCCGCGTACGTCGACGCGAGGCTCGCCGGCGTGGCCGGCGACGACAACCTCGCGAAGTACATCCTGTGACAGGGATCGGGGATCAGGGGGCACCGCTGCATCCCTGCGGGGTTTGTTGATTCCTGATTCCTGATTCCTGATCCCTGATCCCTGAATGACCGAACGCCTCCTCGCCATCATCGTCCCGGTCTTCGCGGTGGTGGCCCTTGGCTACGCGTGGGGCCGCCGCGTGCGGCCGGACATGGCGGTGGTGAACCGCCTTTCGATGAACGTGCTCGCCCCGGCGCTCATATTCTCGGCGCTCTCCTCGAAGTCGTTCGACGTGGCCGACAACGCGCTACTCATGCTCGGCAGCGTCGGCGTGGTGCTCGGGTCGGGGCTGCTGTCGTGGCCGATCGCGCGCTGGATCCGCGAGGATGCGCGCACCTTCGTCCCGCCGATGATGTTCAACAACTGCGGCAACATGGGGCTTCCGCTCGCGGTGCTCGCGTTCGGCGAGGCCGGCTTCCCGGCGATGGTCGCGCTGTTCACGATCAGCAACCTCATCCAGTTCACGCTCGGCACCTGGCTCGTCGACCGCAACGCGCGATTCGGCAGCCTCGCCCGCAACCCGATGGTGCTCTCGACCCTCGCCGGCTTCGCGTTCGCGATCTTCCATCCCCCGCTGCCGGAAGTCGCGGCCGTGACGATCAAGCTGGTCGGCGACGCGCTGATCCCGATGATGCTGCTCTCGCTCGGCGTACGGCTTACCGGCATCCGCTGGGCCGACGCGCGGCTCGGCGCGATCGGCGGCGCCGTGTGTCCGCTCACCGGCCTCGCGATGGCCGCGATCCTTGCGCCCTTGCTCGGACTCGACGCGCGGCAGGCGGGACTCCTGTTCCTGTTCGGGTGTCTCCCGCCCGCGGTGCTGAACTTCATGGTCGCGGAGCAGTTCCGCCGCGAGCCGGCCAAGGTCGCCTCGATGGTGCTCATCGGCAACCTGATGTCGGTGATCTTCGTGCCGATCGGCCTCGCCCTCGC
>JADLBN010000249.1 GCA_020847675.1 Burkholderiales bacterium
ACCGCGAGCACCTCGTCGGTGATCAGCACGTCCGGCGCGAGCGCGGTCGCGACGGCGAAGCCGAGGCGCACGACCATGCCCGACGAGTAGTGCTTGATCGGGTCGCCGAGGTGCGGCCCCAGGTCGGCAAAGCGGACGATCGCGTCGCGCTTCTCCGCCAGCTCGGCCGGCGTAATCCCGAGGAGTGCGGCGGCGAGGTCGATGTTCTGCGCGCCGGTGTACTCGGGGTGGAAGCCCGAGCCCAGTTCGAGCAGCGCGCCGACCCGCCCGCGCACCGTGACGCTGCCGCGCGTCGGCGTGATCACGCCGGCGACGGCCTTGAGGAGCGTCGACTTGCCCGCGCCGTTCTCGCCGATCACGCCGAGCGACTGGCCGCGCTCCATCGCGAACGACACGCCGTCGAGCGCGGTGAACGCGCGCGACACCCGGCGGCCGAGCAGGAGGTCGCGCACGAGCGCCACGCGGCCGCCGCGGGAGTCGACCTTCGCGTAGTCCTTGCCGACGCCGGAGAGTTCGAGGAGCGGAGCGCTCATCGGCGGCGGCCCGCGGCCGGGCTCACACGAAGTCCTCGAAGTGCGGCGACAGGCGGCGGAACATCCAGCGCCCGGCCGCGAAGATCGCGACGGCGACCGCGAGCGCCACGAGGTCCGAGAGGCGCGGGGCGAGGCGGCCCTCGAGCAGCGCTTCGCGCATCCGGTCGACGAGCCAGGTGAACGGGTTCGCGGCGACCCACCCGCGCAGGCCCTCGGGCACGAGGGAGAGCGGGTAGAGGATCGGCGTCAGGTACATCCCCATCATCAGCACCGGCATCAGCACGTGCTCGACGTCGCGCACGAACACCTGCAGCGAAGCGAGCGCGAGCGAGAGTCCGGCGACCGCGATCGCCATGATCATCCACAGCGGGATCGCCGCGACGAGCCCGACCAGCCACACTTCCTTGCCCGCGGCGCGCAGCACCGCAAGGATCACCACGTAGCCTGCGAAGTGGATCGCGAGCGTCGCCGCGACCGACGCGTAGACGACGACTTCGTGCGGGAACGACACCTTGCGGATCAGGCCGCCGTAGGCCGGCACGCACACCGCGGCGCGCTGGATCGCCTCCTGCGCGGCGAGCCACGGCCACAGCGCCACCGCGACGAAGGCGAGGACCGAGTTCCCGACCGACGCCGTCGCCCGGAAGATCGACGTGAAGACGAAGTGGTAGACGGCCAGCAGCGCGACCGGGTGAACGAGCGCCCAGGCGAGGCCGGTGACGCTCCCGAGGTAGCGCGTGGTCGCTTCGCGCCGGAAGAACTGGGCGAAGAGCGCGAGCGGGATGGCCGGCAGCAGGCGTCCGGCCGCAGCCGGCAGTTGCGGGCGCGCGAGCGTCGATCCGGCCACTGGAGTCCCCCGGGCGAGGCGGGGTCAGTTCTTGCCCTTGGCCCGCGCCCTCTCCATCGCTTCGCGCTGGAGCCGCTCGAGCTGGCCGGGCTCGAGGTGCATCACCATCTTGTCGAGCGCCTCCGCGTTGATTCCCGCCCGCGCGGCTTCGCTCTGCTCGCCCAGGACGCGGTCGCGCTCGCCGTCGATGTACTTCTGCTTCAGCTCGTTCATGATCTGCGCCTTGACCTGGTCGAAAGTCGGCCGGGTGGACGCGATCCGCCCGACGATGCGGAACACGAACACGTCGTCGCCGGCCACCAGCGGTTCCGAGATCGCGGCGTCGGGCAGCGCGAACACCTTGTCGGCCACTTCGGATGGCAGGTCGCTCTTCTGGTAGCGCTCGGGCTTCTCGTCCGGGCCGATACCGCCGGCGTCCGAGTCGGGCGCGAGCTTCGCCCAGCTCTCGCCCGCGACCCAGCGCTCGCGCAGCAGGCGCGCCTGCTTCAACGCCGCCTCGTGCCCGCCGCGCTTCGACGCGCGCAGCGGCAGCACCTGCACTTCGCGGTACTCGGGCGTCTCGAACCGCTTCGTCTCGGTGAGGTAGACGTCGCGCGCCCGCGCGTCCCAGCGTCCGCGGTCGGCGTCGAAGCGCTTCGCGGCTTCGCTCTCGATGTGGAGGATCATCACCTGAGCCTTGAAGCGCTCGGTCTCGGCCGCGAGGCGCGCCTGCATGAGCGGGTCGGCCATGATCCCGCTCGAGTCGGCCTGCGCGGCGAGCTTGCGGGCCAGGAGCATCCGCGTCAGGAGATCGGCGACCCGGCGCTCGCTGGTCGCGAAGCCGCCGCGCAGGTTCGGCGGCAGGCGCTGCAGTTCGACGTCGTAGTCGGCCCGCGTGATCCTGATGCCGTCCGACTCGGCGAGGACCGTATTCGGCGGCATCGGGGGGTTCCGGAGGTCGGTGCCCTGGCCGTCTTCGGCCGGGCGGGGCTTGCCCACGCGCAGCCCGCCGCCGAGGGCCTGGGCATCCGCGACGGCGGTGAATGCGAACGACGCGGCGGCGAAGCCCGCGGCGAGGAGGAGGGAGCGAATCGTCATGTCACGCGCAAAAAAAAGTCGCCCCGCGAAATCGCGGGGCGACGAGTGTACCGTACCCGGAGGATCACTGCAGGTAGGAGCCCCCGTAGTAGCAACCCTGGCCGATGACGTCGCAGGAATCCAGCCGGATGTTGAGGTAGT
>JADLBN010000250.1 GCA_020847675.1 Burkholderiales bacterium
AGTCCTGGATGTCGCCCATCACCTTCAGGCTGAACTCGGTCGAGAAGATGCAGGTGTTCTGGCCCTGGTCCTCCTTCAGGATGTCGGCCTGCACGGTGCCGCGCACGGTGGACACGGTCCACGCGCGGATCTTCGCCGCCTCGTCGTCGGTGGGCTCGCGCTCGTTGTCGTGCCGGAAGCGCGTGAGCTGCTGGTCGATCGCCGCGTTCATGAACATCGCGAGGATCGTCGGCGCCGGCCCGTTGATCGTCATCGACACCGAGTTGTTCGGCGCGCACAGGTCGAAGCCCGAGTAGAGCACCTTGATGTCGTCGAGCGTGGCGATCGACACGCCCGAGTTGCCGACCTTGCCGTAGATGTCCGGGCGCCGGTCGGGGTCGTGGCCGTAGAGCGTCACCGAGTCGAACGCGGTCGACAGCCGCTTCGCCGGCATCCCGTCGGCCAGCAGGTGGAAGCGCTTGTTGGTCCGCGCCGGGTCGCCCTCGCCCGCGAACATGCGCGTCGGATCCTCGTTCTCCCGCTTGAACGCGAACACGCCTGCCGTGAACGGGAAGCTGCCGGGAACGTTCTCGAGGAGCTGCCAGCGAAGGATCTCGCCCTCGTCCTCCCATCGCGGCAGCGCGACCTTCGGGATCTTCGTGCCCGACAGCGAGGTGTGGGTGAGCGCCGTGCGGATCTCCTTGTCGCGGATCTTCACCACGTATTCGTCGCCGGCGTAGCTCGCCTTCGTCCTCGGCCACATGTCGAGGAGCTTCTTCGCGCGGCCGTCGAGCGAACGGTCGCGCTCCTCGATGATCGCGTCGAGCGCGTGCTCCGCGTTGCGGATCAGGCTGTGGAGCTGCTCCGCCGTCTCGGTGTCGGCGACGTGACCGCTCTCCTGAAGCGGCTTCTTCCAGCGCTTGGTCTCCTCGAGCATCGCGCGCGAGGCCTTCAACTGCTGCCGTTCGCGCGCGACCTTCGACTGCGCCTCGGCCCACCCGCGGTAGCCGCGGCAGGTCTCGGCGATCTCGGCCAGGTAGCGTGAGCGCGCCGGCGGCACGACGGTGTTCTGGCCGGTGGACTGCCGGGTCTCGACCTTCGGCAGCTTCGACGACCCCAGCTTCAGGCCCTTCGCCGCGAGCGCGGGCGCGATCGCCTGCCACAGCGCGGTGACGCCGTCGTCGTTGAAGCGCGAGGCCATGGTGCCGAACACCGGCATCTTCTCCGGTCCTTCCTTGAAGCGCTCGCGGTTGCGCTGGTACTGCTTGCGCACGTCGCGCAGCGCGTCGGCTGCCCCCTTGCGGTCGAACTTGTTGATCGCGACGAAGTCGGCGAAGTCGAGCATGTCGATCTTCTCCAGCTGCGACGCGGCGCCGAACTCCGGCGTCATCACGTAGAGCGAGACGTCGGCGTGCGGCACGATCGCCGCGTCGCCCTGCCCGATGCCGGAAGTCTCGACGATGACGAGGTCGAACGCCGCCGCCTTGCACGCGGCGACCACGTCCGGCAGTGCCTTGCTGATCTCGCTGCCCGCCTCGCGGGTGGCGAGCGAGCGCATGTAGACCGGCGCGTTCCCGTTCACCGTGCCGATCGCGTTCATCCGGATGCGGTCGCCCAGGAGCGCTCCGCCGGATTTGCGGCGCGACGGGTCGATCGAGATCACCGCCACCTGGAGCCGGTCGTCCTGGTCGAGCCGCAGCCGCCGGATCAGTTCGTCGGTGAGCGAGCTCTTGCCCGCGCCGCCGGTGCCCGTCACGCCGAGCACCGGCACCTTCGCCTTCGCCGCGACCGCGAGAATCTGTTCGCGCGTCTTCGCGGGCACCGTGCCGGCTTCGAGACCGGTGATGAGACGCGCGAGCGTGCGCGTGCGGAGGAATCGGTCGGACGAGGTGAGCCCGTCGATCGAGGTGGGCAGGGCCTTCGCGAGGTCGGCGTCGCAGGCGGCGACGACCTCGTTGATCATGCCCTGCAGGCCGAGTCTCTGGCCGTCTTCGGGCGAGAAGATGCGGGCGACGCCGTAGTCGTGCAGTTCGCGGATCTCGTCGGGGACGATCACGCCGCCGCCGCCGCCGAAAACCTTGACGTGGCCTGCGCCGCGCTCGCGCAGGAGGTCGATCATGTACTTGAAGTACTCGACGTGCCCGCCCTGGTAGGACGAGATCGCGATGCCGTGCGCGTCCTCGGCGAGCGCGCAATCGACGATCTCCTCGACGCCGCGGTTGTGGCCGAGGTGGATCACCTCGCAGCCCGACGCCTGCAGGATGCGCCGCATGATGTTGATCGACGCGTCGTGGCCGTCGAACAGCGAAGCGGCGGTGACGAACCGCACCTTGTTCGCCGGCTTGTGGACGAGGGGCTTCTGGGCGATCGACAGGTCGGTCATCGGAACCTCGACTTGGCGCCGCGGGCCGGGGCAGAGAGACCGCGGCGCGCGGGAAGCGGAAAGCTTACCGGACGGGCCCGGGCTCTTGCCATGGAACCGGGGTCCCGGGGAGGCGCCCGCCCGGCGGGCGGCCCGGGCCGCCACTGTGGATTACGTTTACGTAAACGTCAACCCCTCGCCCTGGTCCACCAACGTCCCACGAGCCAGATTCCGGTCCGCGGGATCGGAGGCTGGACCGGAATCCGGTCATCCGGTCCGTGGGACGGGAGGTGAAACGGGAGGCCGGACGCTCCGCGGTAAAGTGGCGGCTTGGATCGCGCAGGCACATCCCCGAAGGCTACGTCTCCCCGGTCCGCGTCCGCGACGACCGTCGCCGCCGGCGCGGCCGCAGTCGCGGCGGCGCCGGCCGGGCGGCCGGCATCCCCCGCCGTCCACGAGGCCGCCGCGAGCCACACCGGCGCGGTCGCGCTGCTGCTCAACGTCGCGCACGCGATCGACCACCTGATGCTGCTCGTGTTCGCAACCGCCGTCGGCGCAATCGCGGTCGACTTCGGCGTGTCGCGCTGGGAGGACCTGATGCCGTTCGCCACCGGCGCCTTCGTGATGTTCGGCCTGGGCTCGCTGCCCGCCGGCCGCTTCGGCGATCACTGGGGGCGGCGCGCGATGATGCTGGTGTTCTTCTTCGGCATCGGCGTCTCGTCGATCCTCGTGGCGCTGACGCGCACGCCGTGGCAGCTCGCCGCGGCGCTCGCGCTCGTCGGCGCGTTCGCGGCGATCTACCACCCGGTCGGCATCCCGATGCTCGTGCAGGGCGCGGACCGGCCGGGCCGCGTCATCGGCGTGAACGGGCTGGCCGGCAATCTCGGCATCGCGGCGGCTGCGCTCCTGACCGGCTTCCTCGTCAAGTATTTCGGCTGGCGCTCGGCATTCGTCGTGCCGGGACTCGTGTCGATCGCCTGCGGCGTTCTGTTCATGCGCGTCGCGCCGCGCGAACACGCGCCGCCCTCGAAGCGCGCGCCGAGGCAGGTCGACCTGCCGCCCGCGGTGCTCGCACGCGTGTTCGTCATCCTGACACTCACCTCGACCTTCGGGTCGCTGGTGTTCAACTTCACGACCAACGGCAACGGCGAACTCCTGCGCGAACGCCTCGCCGCGATCACCGGCGACCCGGCGACGCTCGGGATGCTGCTCGCGGCGGTCTACGCGATCGCGTCCTTCGCGCAGGTCGTCGTCGGGCGGCTGATCGACCACGCGCCGCTCAAGTACCTGTTCCTCGGAATCGTCGCGACGCAGATCCCGCTCTTCGCGCTCGCCGCACGTGCCGAAGGCTGGGCGCTCTACGCGCTCGCGGTCGCCTTCATGGTGTTCGTGTTCGGAGCGATCCCGTTCACCGACGCGATCATCGTGCGCTACGTCGACGACCGCATGCGTTCGCGCGTGGCCGGCATGCGTCTCGCCATCGCCTTCGGCATCAGCGCGCTCGCGGTGTGGATGCTGGGTCCCGTGGTGAAGGCGCGCGGTTTCGATTTCCTGCTCGCGCTCCTCGCCGTCATCGCGCTGTGCTCGACGGTGGCGATCTTCGCGCTGCCGGGACGCTCGCCCGGCGAAGTGCGCCGCGGGGAGCGGGCGGTCTGACGGCGTTGCCTTGGACGCCGTCCAGGCCTTCATCGAACAGGTTGGCCATCTCGCCGTCGCCATCGGCTCTCTCGCCGAGGGCGAGACGGTGCTCCTGAACGCCGGCTTCGCCGCGCACCTGGGCCACCTGTCGCTCCCGGCGGTGATCGGAGTCGCCTCGGTCGCCGGTTTCGCGGGCGACCGGATGCTCTTCGCGATCGGCGCGACGCGGTTCTCGCCGGCGCGCTTCGTCCCCGCGAACGCGGCCGGCGCGCTCGTCCGGACGGTGGCGGGAACGCTCGCGGGCCAGGCGTTCGGCCGCGCGTTCACGGCGTTTTCGAGCAAGCGCGCCACTGCGAACTCGCGGCGCTCCTCGTCCTCGCCATCGTCGGCGCGGGAGCGGTCGCGCTGACACGGCGCCGGCGGCGCAGGCGCTGGCTCGCGGACGCCCAGGGAACGGTGCCCGGCCGGAATCCGCTCAGCGACGGCAGTCGCGGCGGGGCGTCGCGCTTCCAACCGCGCGCGCCATCACACGGGATCCGGACGGCGTCAGCGGGCGAACCGCCCGGCGATCGTCTCGACCGCCTCCTCGATCGCGGCGCGCATCGCGCGATCGACGCTCTCCGTCGTGCGGCTCGCCAACTGCGCGTCCGGCGCGAGCTGCGAGTGCCGCTCGCCCTGCGAGCGCACGCCGGGAAGCGCGGCTCCCACGATACCCAGCGCCGTCTCCTTCGACTGGATCGGCTTGCGCACGACGACGGCATCGACGACGTCGCCGTTCGCAGCGTCGATGATGCGGACGTCGATCGCGATCGAATCGGTGATCGACGCGCCGCCGAAGCTGATACCCGCGATCGCGATGCTCGCGCTGCGCTGCTTTTCCGCCGTGTTCGCCTCGGAGACGATGCCTTCGAAGACGTAACGCGCGCCGCGCAGCTGGTGCTGCGCGATGTCGCCGGTCGTGTAGCCGCCGGCGTTGAGCTGCTTCTCGCGCAGGACGCCCTCGTTGAGCCGCCCGCGCTCGACGACCTGGAAGCGGCCGTTGCGGACCAACGCAGTCTTGAACATGTCGGTCGCCGCGCGGCCGCTCACATTGGGCAGCGACGAGCGGAACTCGAAGATCGTGACCGCGATGCGCTCGGCGGCGGGTGTCGCGCCCGGAGCCGCATCGGGCAACGGCGAGGTCGGTTGCGCCAACGCGGTGGCTGCGAGCGACAGCGCCGATCCGGCGCAGATCGCAGCGAGCGCGCGGGTCCCGATCATCGCTGCCGCCCCTCGAGCGTGCACTGTTCGACCTTGCGCTGCCGGCGCATCGCTTCGCAACGGTCGAAGCCCGTGGGCGTCGCGCAGGTGAACCGCAAGCCACCCTGCGGGGACTTGCAGCCGACCGCGGCGAGGTTGCGCTCGGTGGCGGCGGCCGACGCGGCGGCGGCCGAGGCGATGACGACGGTCGACGCGGGTGCAGGCGGCGTCACCGGGGTCGAGGCGACCGGCGCCGGTGCGCGCGCAGGCGGCGTTGGAGCCGTGGCGGCCGGCGCCGGCGCGCGCGCGGGCGGCGACGCTGGAATTGCGGCAGCCGGCGAAGGCGCGCGCGCAGTCGGAGGCGGAGCCCAGCGAAGAGGTGGCTGCGTCGGCTCGGGCGACGCCGCAGCCGATGCGGGCGCCGGTGTCGCGCCGACCCGCGCGGAGCCCCCCCAGTCGAGCGTCGAACGCGCCGGCGCCGTGGGAACCGTTGCCGCGGACCTAGGCGGTGCGACCGCAGCTTCTCCGCGCAGCGACGACGACGGCAGTGCGCTGCCCCCGCGCGCGAGGCCCGGCGGCGGCAGAGGGTTGTCGACGGGATTGTGCGGAGCGGGGGGCGCCGAGATCGCACCGGATGCGACCACCGGGGCGCCGGACGTCGATGCCATCATCAGCGGCATCCGGTAGCACGGTCCGTCGGAGCCATCGCGCTTCGGGTCGTCCGCGCATTCGCCGAAGGCGATGGCGGGCGTCGCCGCCACCTTGGCGTGCCAGCGGTCGGCGAACCGGCAGCTGATCGCGAGCTTGTCGTCGCCGGGCGTTCTGCACTGCGCGTCGAGCGAATCGGCGGCCCCCGGTTGTTCGACGCGCCCGCCGCCATTCAGCTGGGCGATCGCGTTGCGCGCCACGCCGACCTTCGCCTGGTAATCGGCGAGGTCGCCGCTGCAGCCGAGCGCCGACTTGGCGATGCCCGGATACGACACGCCGGCGACGATCGCCTTGCAGGAATCGACCTTCCATGGCCGCGTGCAGGCGACCGCCGGACCTTCGACGCGGCAGCGCCTGGCGCCGAGGTCCGCGACGATCGACTTGGCGAGTTTCGCGTCCGCCTTGGCGACGTTCACCGAACAGCGCTTCTGCTCGTTGCCGGCCTTGAGCCCGGCGAGACAGGCCCCCAGGCCCGTGTAGCTGTCGCACACGAGCTTGAGGCCCGATGCGCCGGTCCACCCGGCAGGAGGATGGCACCCTTTCGCGGCCAGCGATTGCAATGTCTTCGTGAACGCCGCCATCTCCTCCTCGACGATTGCGACGAACCGCCCCTCGCCGCGCTTGCACGCGAGCTCGGCCGCCGAGGGCGAAGGCGTCTGCGCCGCGGCGCGCTCGAGGCACTTGCCGTAGTACGGCTTCAGGAGCGCGTCGCTCTTGAATCCTTCGCAGGCGTCGGGGTCGCCCGCAGGCAGGGGAAACGCCTTGCGCTCGGCGATCGCGCAACCCGACGCATAGAACACCTTGTGCTGCGCGAGCCGGTCCGTACCGCCCGTACCGCCGTCCTCGACCGCCCAGAGCCGGGCGAACGGGCGCAATTGCGCGGAATGGCTCTGCGCCGCGCCGATCATCGCCTTGGCGGTCGCCTTCACCGCCGGCATGAAGCGGTTGTCGCGCATTCCGCGGCAGACCTTGCGCGCGTCCTTCTCGTAGTGGTCGTGATTGTCGAAATAGTCGACGCATCTCCCGTAGACATTGTCGACGACGCCGGACAATCCCTGACAGTTGCCCGGATGCAGGATGCAGCGCGACACCGCGTACTCCATCCACGGCAGCCACCGGGTCGCGTAGTACCGGTCGTACGGCATCGGCGTGTCGTCACCCATGAAGAAGCTCTCTGCCGCGTCGGCACCGTCGACGATGATCTTTCCGCCGTACTTGGCGGCGTCGACCAGGAAACCGCCGATCTCCGCGAGCGCCTTCGCGAGCGTGCCGCAGGCCTCGTCCTTGCCGGGGAACGACGGCGTGAGCTTGCAGGCGAGATCCAGGTTCGACACCGCGGCGATCAGCCGCCAGATGTTCGGGGGCGGATCGGCGAAGATCGCCAGCACCTCGCGGACCACCGGCTTCGCGAGCTTCGCGACGTCCTGGAACGGTCCGTTGCAGATGAAGCCCTGCATCGGCCCCGCCACCGCGAGCCCCGATTTGCACGCGAGCGGGAACAACAGGTCGGTGCCGGCGAGTTCCAGCACCTCGAGCCAGTCGCGGGCGACGACCGCGCGCACGATCGCGACGACCGCCTGGATCGCCGGATCCTCGGGCACGAACGCTTTGGCCGCGGCCTTCGCCTGCTGCTGCGCGACGTCCTTCGCCTGCTGCTGCGCGACGGCCTTGACGTCGATGCACGCGGTCGGATCTCCGGAAGCCTTGATCAGGCACTCGATCAGCGGCTTCGCGTCCCTGACCGCCGAATCGACAACGCCGGCGGTCACGAGGATGTCGAGGATCGAGTCGAGCGTATCGGCGCGCGCCGGCGCGTTCGAGAGGACGAGAACGAGCGCCGCTGTCGCAACGGCCGCACGACGCAGGAAAAGGCAGCATCGCATGGGATCACTTTCCGGGTGGCGGAAGAGCCGACGAGAGTCCGCTGCGCTTCGGCGCGGTGTTCGGCGCGACCTGCGACGCGCCGCCCAGCGCGCCCCACGCCGGCGCCGCTGCCTGCGGCACCGCCGCTCCCGCCTGGGGTGCACGTGCATAAGGCGCCACAGCCACCGGACCCGAGCCGACCTTCGGCAGAAGACCTTCCGCGATCGCCTTGAACGGTGCATCCGTCCTCGCCAGCGCCTCCGGCGACGCATCGAAGCCTTGCACGGGCGGGAAGCCGTTTCCTTTGGCCAGAAAGAGGAAGGGCTTGCACTGGTACCCGGTCGCCGACAGCGACTGGGCATCGCTCACTGTCACCTTGACTTCGACGACGCCGTCGAACGAGTGATTGGGCACCGGAATGTGGGCCTTGCCCCAGGCGGTGGTTGGCGTGATGAAGCAGCCGATTCCGAACATGGCCACCTTCGGATGAAGGTTCTGCAGCATCACCGGGACGCGCAGCGTCACGACCTGGTCGGCGAGTGCCGCGGTCGCGCATCCGCACGCCAGGGCGGCAGCGATCGTTCGTAGCGCGGACATGTCGGCCTCTCCTCGGCGATCCGCATCTCGTTCAGTACGCCGATCCGACTCCGGTCATGAGCAACGGGTCGGTCGGCACCTGCGACGGCAATGCCTTGCGGCTGGCTCCCGACGGCGCGATGGTGTGGTCGATCCCGGTCATCGCCATGGCTTCGGTCGGAACTCGCGACGGCAGCTCCTTGCGGCTCGCGCCCGGCGGCGCGATGGTGTGGCCGATTCCGGTCATCGTGAGCGCGGACGTGTCGACCGCCTTCGGGAGCGGCGTCGCCGCCGGCGCGAGTCCGGCCGCGAGTACGATCGCCGCGCCGGCGCCGAGACGCAGCACGCGCTTCGCTGCCTCGCTCATTTCAGTTTCACCTCGTCGCGCTTGACCAACGCGCCGGTCACCGGATCGAGTGTCAGCGACAGGATCGCCGCCTCGGTCATCACGGTCACCGTCCAGTAGGCGCGCTTGGCGGCGCCCGCGCCGAACGTCGTCAGGCCCAGACCGATGCCCGTTCCAGGCAGCCCGAGCCCCGCCTTCCTGGCCGCGTCGAGCGCCTTGTCGCTGTCCATCCAGCCGGGAGCGAGCGGGTCGACCGACGTGTTGCGGTCGACCGGATCGACGTCGACCTTGCGGTCGCGCGCAGTCAGGATCGCGCTCTTCTTCGCCTTCGGGCTGTAGACCGTGTAGAGCCACGACGCGGCCTTGCCGTCCGGAGTGCCGGACAGCGTCGAGACGTGGGTGAGCGCCGCATCGGCCTGCCAGGCTTTCGCGGCGGCGCTGACCTCGGCGAGCGCCGCGGCCGCCGTCGACGCCGCGTGCGCCGGCAACGCCAGCACGAACACGGCGATCGCGGCCGACGCTGCCGGCCGCCACCCGCAACGGGCCCCGTCGCGCTTCATCGAAGCCCCCGCTGCACCGGGGGACGTTCCGCCGCGAGGTCGAGCAGGAACCGGATGAGCTCGTCAAGGCCGCCCAACTCGCTCCGCTGCCCCCGACGCTCCAGCACGACGCGCCAGTCGGCACCGACGCGGGTGAGCGCGAGCCTCACGTCGTCCTCGACTGCTGCGTCCACGTCGCCCCCTGTCTCATCCAGTGGCGACAACGCTAGCAAGCCGGGCGTTATCTGGCCGTTACACGATCCCCGCTGCCCGGATTTCCGCCCTGGACGAGTCGCTCGAGCTCCCGCTGCCTGGCGTCGGCCTGCGTCTCCTCGCCGAGCGAGCGCAAGTGTTCGATCAGATCGCCCAGGAAGCCGCGCTGGAGCTGCCGGCTGCCGATCGCGCGCGCCTCGTCGATCGCCACTTCGAGATCGGCCAACGCACGTGCGGTGTCGCCCTCGCGCCAGGCGATGTCGGAGCGCAGGTGCAGCGACATCGCGTAACCGCGCCGATAGCTCGCCTTCTTCGTGACAGCGAGCACGTCGTCACAGTACCCGCGCGCCGCGGCGAGGTCGCCGCGGGCGATCGCGCACTGGCAGAGCCAGTAGGCGCAGTTCGCGCGCCTGAGCGGCTGGTCTTCGTCGAACCGCTCGCGCGCGGCTCGCAGCTCCGCTTCGGCCTCCTCGATGCGTCCGAGCGCGTGGAGCGCGGCGCCGCACTCGAGCGCGAGGCTCGCGTCGGTCGCGGTATCGACACGCCCCGCGAGCGCGAGCCGCGCTTCGCCTGCGATCGCCAGCGCCTCGTCGTAGCGGTCGTTCTCGAACGCGTGCACCGCCCGTTTGACCGCGAGCTCGGCCGCGATCGCCGGATCGCCGAGCGTGGCGGCGATCGCCTCCATCGCCGCGAGCGAACGGACCCGGCCCTCGTCGTCGTTGCCGTTGCGGCACAGGTCGACGCACGCCGAGTGGATGCGGAACGCCTCGACGCCGGCGGCGCCGTCGGCGAGCGCAGCGTCGTACTGGACGATCGCCTCGGCGAGCGCATATACCCGCGCGGCGGCGTCCGCAGCGCGGATCCGGTAGGCGACCGCCTCGGACGGACGGCCGCCGTCCTCCCAGTGGCCCGCGATCCGCGCCGGCGCGGCACCGGACCGGGCGAGCGCCTCCGCGAGCCGGCGGTGGAGCAGCTTGCGGCGTTCCGGCGCCAGTGCATCGTCGAGCGCACGGCGGATGAGGTCGTGAGTGAACCGATAGCCGGCGCCCGTGGGGGCAACGAGTCCGGCGCGCACGGCGAAATCGAGCGCGTCGGCGGCCTCGTCCTCGGAGAGCGCGGACGACGGTCCGACCCATTCGGATGCGAACCCGTCGCCCGCGAGGCTGCCCGCTTCGAGAAGCCGCCGCGGCGCGGGTCCTTGCCGGTCGATGCGCCGCAGGAGCGCTGCACGCACGCTCGCGGGGATCGGGAGTTCCCGATAGTCCTCGGTGTCCTCGTCGTAGGGCGTCGACCAGGTGTTGCCATCGCGCCACAGCACGCCGGCGGCGAAGAGTTCGCGCAGCGACTCGAGGATGAAGAGCGGGTTGCCGGCGGTGGCCGCGTAGAGGCGCCGCGAGAACACGGTCGCGCCGGCGCTGCCGGACATCGCGCGCACGAGAGCGAGCACGTCGGCCTCGCCGAGCGGCCCGATCGGCACGCGCAGGAGCAATCCCTCGCGCTCGATCGCGTCGAGCGCACTCCTCGCCGCAGGTGCAAGCGCGAGTTCCTCGGGGCGCGCGGTCGCGAAGAAGCACGAGCGGTGCGCGTGGCGCACGACGTGGGCGACGAGTTCGGCGCTCGACGCGTCGAACCAGTGGAGGTCGTCGAACACGATCGAGCCGTCGCCCGCGGCGGTGAGGAGCGCGGCGGAGAGCCCCTCGATCAGCCGGCCGCGCGCTTCGGGTGTCGCCGGATCCGGCGGGAGTTCGTCGTCCGCGAGCGCGGGCACGACGCGGCCGACTTCGGCGCGGTACGACGGATCGAGGAGATCGAACCAGCGCGGATCCTCGCGCCAGGCGGCACCCAGCGCCTCCGCGACCGCATAGAACGGCGTGTCGCGCGAGATCTCGCGGCCCTTCAGCACGACCATTGGTCCCCTTCGGGCCGCGAAGTCCGCGACCAGCCGGCTCTTCCCGAGACCCGCCTCGCCTTCGACGAGCGCGATGCGCCGTCCGGCCTTCTCGAGCGCCGCCCACGCGCTTGCACGTCCCACCAGAGGCGGGTGGAGTTCCGCACCTGCGATCCGTGTCGCGGGGCGGCCGCCCGGATGCGCCGCACCTTCCCGAATCCGCCGGGCGAGCGACGTGGTCTCGGGCATCGGCTCGAGCCCGAGTTCGTCTCGCAGGATCGCGCAGCACTTCTCGTACTGCGCCATCGCACCGCCGCGGTCGCCGAGCGCGAAGAACAGACGCATCGCGCGGCGGTGGTGCGCCTCCTGCAGCGGGTCGGCGGCGACGAGCGCGAGGGCGGATGCGAGCGCGCCGGCGGCATCGCCCCGGGATTCGAGCCCTTCGGTCTGTTTCTCGAGCGCGGCGCCGCGCAGACGCGAGAGCGACTCCCGCTCTGCCGCAACCCACTCGTCGAACCCCGTTGCGCCCTTGAGCTCGACACCGTCCAGAAACGGCCCGCGCCACAGGTCGAGCGCGGCCTCCGGCTCGCCGCGCGCGAGCGCCGCGCGGAAGCACTGCACGTCGATCACCGCGCCGCCGCGCAACGCGAGATCCTCGCCGACGGCGGTGATCCACTCGTTCGCCGGCGTCGCCTGGAGCCGGCTGAGTTCCTGGCGCAGGTTGCGTCGCGCGTCGGCGGCGGCGTTGTCCGACCACAGCATCGCCGCGAGCTGCGACCGCGGCGCGCGACCTGCACATCCCAGGTACGCAACCAGCGCGAGTGCCTTGCGCGTAGGCAACTCGAATGGCGCACCGGCCGAGATCGACGGTCGCCCGAGCAGTTTCAGTTCGAGGGCCGAAGGCATACGCAGGCCACGCGCGGCCGTGGCGCTTCCAGTGTCGGCTCGCCGAATATCCGACATGCCGTCATGGATACAGGATACCCTTTTCCCGAAGCAAGCCCGCAGGCAGCGGGAAACGTCCGGGGGGCGCGGAGCCGGCCAGAAACGACGATGGCGCCCGGCGCCGGTCACCGCGAGGTTCGCGTCCCTGCGACCGCGCGGCGGATCGGTCGGCATGCCGCCCCGGTCGGAACCGTTCCGTCGTTCCCGGTTGCGTCCCGTCGTCTTCACGAACGATTTGCGGGGCGCCCGGGTCTATACTGCCGCGCCTTTTCCCGGACCCGCCCGCCATGCTTCGCTCCCTGATCGCCCGCATCGCCCTCGTCCTCGCGTTCGCCCCCGCGCTCGCGTTCGCCCAGCTCCCGCCGGGGGTTACCCGGGGCGTGACGGTCGAAGGCGTGAGCCAGTACCGGCTCGACAACGGGCTCGAGGTGCTGCTGTTCCCCGACGCCACGAAGCCGGTCACGACCGTCAACGTGACCTACCGGGTCGGCTCGCGCCACGAGAACTACGGCGAGACCGGCATGGCGCACCTGCTCGAGCACCTGACCTTCCTCGGGACGACGTCGATCGAGAACATCTGGAAGGAGTTCGGCAAGCGCGGCATCGAGTTCAACGGCACCACGTTCTACGACCGGACCAACTACTTCGAGACCTTCCCGGCGAACGACGAGAGTCTCGCGTTCGCGCTCAAGGCCGAGGCCGAGCGCATGAGCGGCGCGCTCATCCGCCGCTCGTCGCTCGACTCCGAGATGACGGTCGTCCGCAACGAGTACGAGAGCGGCGAGAACAATCCGCAGATGGTGCTGTGGCAGAAGATGCAGGCCGCTGCCTACGACTGGCACAACTACGGCAAGTCGACGATCGGCGCGCGCTCGGACATCGAGAACGTCGACATCGAGCGGCTGCGCGCGTTCTACAAGACGTACTACCAGCCCGACAACGCGGTGCTGGTCGTTGCCGGCAAGTTCGACCCGGCATCGACGCTCGCCCTCATCGCGAAGACGTTCGGCAGCATCCCGAAGCCGGCCCGGGCGCTGCCGCGCCTGTACACGACCGAGCCGACCGGCGACGGCGAGCACACGGTGACGGTGCGCCGCGCCGGCAGCGCGCAGTACGTCGGCGCGCTGTTCCGCGTCATGCCGGGCGCGAGCCCCGACTACGCGGCGATGGAGGCCCTGGGCGAGATCATGACCATCGCGCCCTCCGGCCGTCTCTACCAGGCGCTGGTCGAGACGCGCAAGGCGACCTCGGTCGAGACCTGGAGCTTCGCGGCCCACGACCCGGGCCCGATCATGTTCTTCGCGCAGGTCGCGCTGGGCGAACCGGTCGAGCCGGCGCGAGAGGCGATGCTCGCGACGCTCTTCGGCGTGAAGGACAAGCCGATCACGCAGGCCGAGCTCGACCGCGTGCGCGCGAAGTTCCTGAAATCGTTCGACCAGACGGTCAACAACCCGCAGGCGTTCGGCACCAACCTGTCCGAGTGGATCGCGCTCGGCGACTGGCGCACGTTCTTCCTGCACCGCGACCGCTGGCGCAAGCTCGCGCCCGCCGACGTGACTCGGGTCGCCACCGAGTGGCTGAAGCCCGCCAACCTGACGCTCGGCACCTTCATCCCCGACGCGAAACCGGACCGCGCGCCCGACACCGCGCCGGTCGACGTCGCCGCGATGGTTGCCGGCTACCAGGGCGACGAGGCGGTGGCCGCGGGCGAAGCCTTCGATCCCACGCCCGCCAACCTCGAGGCCCGCACCGAGCGCCTGAAGCTCGCCAACGGGATGTCGCTCCTGCTGCTGCCGAAGAAGACGCGCGGCGAGATCGTCCGCTTCTCGCTGCGCCTGCGCTTCGGTGACGAAAACTCGCTCAAGGGAACCTCGACGGCCGCCTCGCTCGCAGGCTCGATGCTCGGGCTCGGCACCCGCGAGCACGGCCGCCAGGCGTTCGACGATGCCCTCGACGCGCTGAAGTCGAAGGTCGCGCTCAGTGGAGGCTCGACGTCGGCATCGGCGTCGGGCGAGACGATCCGCGGGAACCTGGGCGCCACGCTGAAGCTCGTAGCCGAGGCATTGAAGACGCCGGCCTTCGACGCGGGCGAGTACGACAAGCTCGTGCGTGCGTCGCTCGCGTCGGTCGAGTCCTCGCGCACCGACCCGCAGGCCATCGCCGGGCGCGCGTTCAACCGGCACCTGAAGCCGTTCCCGCCCGGCGACGTGCGCGAGACGCCGACCTTCGACGAGCAGGTCGCACGCCTCAAGGCGGCGAAACTCGACGACGCGAAGGCATTCCACGCGAAGTTCTACGGCGCGTCGAACGCGGAACTCGCGATCGTCGGCGACTTCGACCCGGCCGAAGCGAAGCTGCTCGCGGCGCAGCTCTTCGGCGACTGGAAGAGCCGCGAGCCCTGGGCGCGCGTCCCCGACCCGTTCCAGGCGACGAAGCCGGCGGCCGAAACGATCGAGACGCCCGACAAGGCGAACGCGGTACTGGTCGGAGGCATGGCGATCCCGATGTCGGACCGCTCGGCCGACTACGCGGCGATGCTCATTGCCGAGCGCATCCTCGGCGGCGCACCGGAGTCGCGGCTGTTCACCGTGGTGCGCCAGCAGAAGGGCCTGTCGTACGGCGTCGGCACCTTCCTCGACGAAGGGCGGCTCGACGACAACTCGACGCTCGGCTTGTACGCGATCTACGCGCCGCAGAACCTCGCGAAGGTGAAGGCTGCGATCGACGAGCAGGTGAGGCTCGCCCTGGGTAGCGGCTTCACCGCCGAGGAGATCGCCAATGCGAAGCGCGCGCTGGTCGAGGAGCGCTTCGCCGCCCGCGCGCAGGACGGCGTGCTGGCGTCCTCGCTCGTGTCGCAGGCGTACCTCGGCCGCACCTGGGCGCAGTCGGCCGATCTCGATCGCGCGATCGGCGAGGTGAGCGTCGACAGCGCGAACGCCGCGCTGCGCAGGTACCTCAAGCCGGACGGCCTCGCGACGTTCGTGGCCGGGGACTTCGCGAAGAAGTGAGCGGCAGTCGGGTCGCGGACCGGATCGCCGGTTCGCGACCGGACGTCCGCCGCGGTCAGCGCGCGAGCAGGATGACCGCGCCCGGGTCGAAGTCGAGCGCGCAGGCGGAGTCGCGCGCCCGCAGATCGTTCGCGTCGTCGTCGAAGACGAGGAGCTCGCCCCACGCGGTGGCGACGACGTACTCGTTGCGGCTGCCGAGGTAGGCGGCGCGCTTGCAGGAGCCCGGAATCGGGCCACGCCCTGCGTCCACGATCTTCAGCCGGTGCGGGCGCACCGCGAGCGTCGCGGGTCCCGAAGCCGTCCCGCCCGAATGGACCGGCGCGCTGACGCCGCCCGCGCTGAACGCTCCGCCGGAGAGTTCCCCGTCGATCAGGTTCGCGTCGCCGATGAAGTCGGCGAGGAAGCGGCTCGCCGGCGCTTCGTAGAGCTCGCGCGGCGTTCCCTGCTGCGCGATCTTCCCGCGGTCCATCACGATGATGTGATCGGAGACAGCGAGCGCCTCCTCCTGGTCGTGCGTGACGTAGAGCACCGTGAGTTCGAGCTCCTGCTGCAGCTCGCGGATCTCCTGGCGCACGCGCCGGCGCAGCTTGGCGTCGAGGTTCGACAGCGGCTCGTCGAACAGCAGCACCTTGGGCTCCAGCACGAGCGACCGGGCGACCGCCACCCGCTGCTGCTGGCCACCCGACAGTTCGGAGGGCAGCCTCGACTCCATGCCGGCGAGTCCCAGCGTCCGGAGCTTCGCGTGCGCGATCTCGCGCGCCTTCGCCTTGTCGGTGCCCATCGAGAGCGGGCCGTAGCAGACGTTCTCCAGCACGCTCATGTGCGGGAACAGCGCGTAGGACTGGAACACCATCGACACGTCGCGCTCGTTCGCCGCGCGCAGCGTCACGTCCGTCGTCTCGATCAGCACGCGACCCTCCGACACCGGCTCGAGCCCGGCG
The DNA here is from genome assembly GCA_020847675.1 of Burkholderiales bacterium. Lineage (GTDB taxonomy): Bacteria > Pseudomonadota > Gammaproteobacteria > Burkholderiales > Casimicrobiaceae > VBCG01. The sequence goes on from JADLBN010000250.1 coordinate 16,246, forward strand.
ACCATGCGCAGCGTCGTCGTCTTGCCGCAGCCCGAGGGTCCGAGCAGCGTGACCAGCTCGCCCTTCGCGACGCGGAACGACACGTCGTCGACGGCGAGGACATCGCCGTAGCGCTTGCTCACGCGGTCGAACACGACGCCGTCCTGCGGTGGTTTCATGGATCGGACCTTCGAAGGATCAGCCGCCGCCGGCAAGCATCGGCGTCGCGCGCCGGCCCAGCCGCGCCTCGCCGACCAGCGCCTGCACCGCCAGCAGGATCGCCAGCATGATGAAGATCAGCACCGACGAGTAGGCGATCGCGAGCGGATACTCGCCCGCCTCGACGCGGTTGATGATGTAGACGGTCGCGAGATTGTACTTGGCGGTCGCGAGGAAGATGACCGCGGAGACCGCGGTCATCGCGTGGGTGAAGCTGAACACGAGCGTCGCGAGGATCGCCGGCTTGAGCAGCGGCATCACCACCCTCGTCAGTGTGCGCGTCGTCGTGGCGCGCAGCGTCGACGACGCCTCGTCGAGCGTGCGGTCGATCTGCGCGAGCGCCGCCACGCCCGCGCGCACGCCGACCGGCATGTTGCGGAACACGAAGCAGAGCACCAGGATCGTCATCCCGCCCGCCAGCTCCAGCGGCGCGACGTTGAACGCGACGATGTAGGACACGCCGATCACGGTGCCGGGAATCGCGAAGCTCACCATGGTCAGGAACTCGAACGCCCGGCGGCCGGCGAACCGGTGGCGCGTGATGACGTAGGCCGACAGGAGCCCGACGATCGCGGTCAGCGGAGCCGAGACCGCCGCCACCTTGAGCGTCGTGAACAGGCTGTCCCACGCCGAGCCGACGAACATCGTCGCGGTCGACGACGGGTCGATCGCGAAGCCCTGCGACAGGTGGTGCAGCGTCAGCGTCATGTCGCCGCGGCCGATGTCCCTGACGAAGCCGCCGGTGAAGATGATCGCGTAGCACACCAGCGTGAACGCGAACCACGAGACGGCGAGCCCGAAGCAGGTGCGGCGGAGCCACGGCGGCAACTGCGCGTTCAGGCCGCTGTCGCCCTTGCCGGTGACGGTCACGTACGAGAGCTTGCCGATCCAGCGCTGCTGGAGCCAGAACGCCACCAGCGTCAGGCCGAGCAGCACCACCGCCAGCGCGGCGGCCCGGTCCGGCTCGTGCTGGGCGCCGGCGACCGCGAAGAAGATCTTGGTCGACAGCACCTCGTAGTTGCCCGCGAGCACGATGGGATTGCCGAAGTCGGCGAGACTCTCGACGAAGCCCAGCAGGAACGCGTTGGCGAGCGCGGGCTTGAGGAGCGGCAGCGTCACGGTCCGGAAGATGCGCCAGCGCGAGGCGCGCAGCGTCTGCGCGGCCTCCTCGAGCGCGGGGCTGATCGCGGCGAGCGCTCCATGGAGCAGCAGGAACGCGATCGGCGAAAAGGTCAGGAGCTGCGCCAGGGCGACGCCCGGCAGCCCGTACAGCCAGCGCGAGCGGGGGATGTCGAACCAGGTGTTGAGGAGCGTCGTGACGATGCCGGTGCGGCCGAACAGCACGACCAGCGCCAGCGCGATCACGAACGGCGGCGTGACGATCGGCAGGATCGACATCACCTTGGTCACCGCCGCATAGCGGTTCCCGCCGCGCTGCACGACCAGCGCCAGCACGAGACCCACGAAGGTCGACAGCAGGCCGACCAGCGTGGCCAGCACCGCGGAGTTGATCGCGACTCCGCAGTGCGTGCCCCCGGTGAGGCATTGGATCTCCCAGATGTCGGAAGCCAGGAGCCGCTGCGCCGCGAGGCGTGGAGCCAAGGCTCCGGTGTCGTCGAGCAGGGCGGCCGACAGCACCTTGCCGACCGGGAAGAAGATGAACGCCGCGAGCAGCGCCGCGATCACGACGACGATGGTCGCGACGGTCGGGTCGCCCTTGAACGCGCCGCGCCGGGCGATTGCGCGCGCGAAGCACGCGGTCAGCGCGATCAGCGCGATCGCCGCCCCGAGTCCGAACGAAGTCCCGCGCGGGCCGGCGGCGAAGCCGGCCGCGAAGGTCCACAGCACCGCGGCTCCGGCCGCGAGCGCGGTCCCGCGGTCGAGGCCGCGCCACGCGCAGAAGAGCGCGGCGGCCGCGAGCGCGGCGAGGACGACGTGGGAAACCTGCCCGCGGAGCGCGAGCAACAGCGACGAAGCGCCGCCTTCGAGGCCCCAGGGGACGACCGCGAGCGCAGCGAGCGCCGCCGCGGCGATCCAGGCCGTCGCGCGGTCGCGCGCCGCCGGCACGAAGACCGGCGACGCGGCGACGGCGGTCGACACGAAGGCTCCGGTGCTACTTGGGCAGCGTCGAGACCTCGGTGTCCCAGCGCTTCAGCAGCCGATTGCGCTCGGCCGAGGACCCGAACTTCACGAAGTCGTAGTTGATGAGCTTGATCTCGGAGAGCTTCGGGGCCTGCGGCGGAACCTTCGCGGCCTTGTTCGACGGCACCTGGTAGGCGACCCCGAGCTGGCCCGCGAGCGACTGCGCTTCAGCGGAGAGAGCCCAGTCGTACCACTTCCTGGCGTTCTCCAGGTTCTTCGCGCCCTTGATGATGCTCATGCTGCCGATCTCGTAGCCGGTGCCTTCGCAGGGCGACACGATCGTGACCGGCGCGCCCTTGACGGCCTGCACCACCGCGTCGTGCTGGAACGTGATGCCGACCAGGGACTCGCCGGTGGCCGCGGCGCGCGCCGGCGCCCCGCCCGACTTCGTGTACTGGTTGACGTTCTTGTGCAGCGCCTTGAGGAAGTCGAACGCCTTGTCCTCGCCCCAGAGCTGCACGAAGGTCGCGAGCATCGTGTACGACGTGCCGGAAGAATTCGGGTTGGCGACCTGGATCTCGTACTTGAACTGGGGCTTCAAGAGCTCGGCCCAGAACTTCGGCTCGGGAATGCCCTTCTACTTCAGCATATCCTTGTTGTAGCTGTAGCCGAGCGCG
>JADLBN010000251.1 GCA_020847675.1 Burkholderiales bacterium
CACTGGGCGCCGCTGCCGCACGACCTCCTCGCGCGAGTGTCCAACCGCATCATCAACGAGGTGCGCGGGATCAACCGCGTCGTCTACGACATCTCGAGCAAGCCGCCGGCGACGATCGAGTGGGAGTGAGGGGGCGAGCCGCCAGCCGGTGCGGCTCCGGACCCCGGACCCGGGAGCCGAGCGACAACTGGACACGGGGTACCGTCCCGGGGGTGTGCAGGCGCTCCAACTGCGAGCGGTCGCCGGCCGAGAGACGAGGTTCGCAAAGCGCTCGAAGCCTGCAGCGCCTTTCGCGAGGATTTCCGGAACTACAAGCTGGTGTGCCCGGATCGCACCGCGCCGCCATGGTTCGTTCTGGTTCGATAAGGCGCCGGTAGCCCAGGTCGCGAAGCTGGTTCGCGAACAGTGTATAAATTGCCGGCCAGCGGGTTCTGGTCCGATGGCCGATCCAATTCGGGTACGCGAAGTGGGAGAAGCCGCCGAAATGTCGTGGCGAGAGCACGTCGCGAGGCTAGTGCCAGGGCGAATGGCTCAAGAGCCGAATCGTCCGCGCACACGGGGCCTGGCGGATAGCGGTGCGGCGGCTCGCTCCCCCGTGGCAGCCGCCGCACGAGTCACGCGTGGCGCATGGCCGAGCATCGCAGAGCGAGTCGTGCTGGCCATGGCTCTGTGCGTCGGCTCCGCGGCGGTCCTCGCCGCGCAGTCTCGGAACCTCCTCGTGCTCTACTCGAACAATCGACTGTTGCCGGGAATCGTGGCAGCCGACCGAGGCCTGCGCGATGCGCTTGCCGGCGATCCGGCGCTACCGATTCGCCTGTTCTCCGAGTTTCTCGATACGCCGGAATTCGGTGGTGAGGCCTACGAGCGGACCATCGTCGCCTATCTGAACAGCAAGTATTCGGATCATCGGCCGCAGGCGCTGCTTGCGGTCAGCGACGCCGCGTTCGTGTTCCTGGTCCGCCACCGTCGGGAGCTGTTTCCGGAGGTGCCCCTGCTGTACGCCTCCGTCGCACCGGAGGTGCTGCGCGAACTCGCGGCGTCGGCGCAGGATGTCGTCGGCGTGCCGGTGCGCTACGATTTCGCCGGCACGATCGAACAGGCCCTGCGCTTGCACCCCAAGGCGCACCGGCTCGTCATCATCACCGGCACCGCGCCGCGCGACCGCGGGTCGGAAGCGCGGCTGCGCCGCGAAGCGCCTCCGGTCGCGGGCGGGCGCGAGATCGAGTTCTGGGCCGGGCTGGCCACCGCTACGCTCCTGCAGCGGGTCGCCGCGCTCGACGACCGCACCGGCGTCTTCACGATCGGCTACTACGTGGACGGTGCAGGCGCGCCATCCAACCCGGCGGAGGCGGCGGCCCGCCTGGCGAAAGCGAGCCGCGCGCCCGTCTACGGCCCCCTGGACACGTTCATCGGCACCGGCGTCGTCGGTGGCCGCATGCCGAGCTTCGAAGCCGTCGGCCGACAGGCGGGCATGCTCGCCGCGAAGGTCCTCGCCGGCGTTCCGCTGGCCTCTATCGAACGCCCTGCGCTGGCGCCCACCCCACTGCACGTCGATTGGCGTCAGGTCAGGCGCTTCGGCATCGACGAGGCGGCGATCCCGGCCGATACCATCGTGCACTATCGCGAGCCGACGTTCTGGGAGCAGTACCGGCTGGTCGCGATCGTCGCTACCGCGATCATCCTGTTGCAGGCCGGATTGATCGGCGCGTTGCTCCTCGAACGCCGGCGTCGCCGAACGGCAGAGGTCGTCGCCCAGAAGCACCACGGGGAGCTCGCGCATGCGTCGCGCCTCGCGGTAGCGGGCGAGCTGACCGCGTCGATCGCCCACGAAATCAACCAGCCGCTCGGCGCGGTCCAGACCAGCGCCGACGCCGCCGATTTCCTGCTCCAGTCGGACGACGACCGTCGCGACGATTTGCGCCGCATCGTCACGCGGATCCGTCGCGACAGCGCGCGGGCGAGCGACGTCATCCGCAAGCTGCGGACGCTGCTCGCGCGGCACGAGCCCGAGCGACGGTCCTTCGATGTCGGCGTCGCGATGAAGGACGTGGCGATGCTGATGGATGCCGAAGCGCGCAGGCGCCGCGTGACGCTGGACTTCCGGAGCGGTACCTCGCCCTGCAACGTGCTGGGCGACCAGACGCAGATCCAGCAGGTGCTGATCAACCTTGCGCTCAACGCCATGGATGCCGCTGCCGACCTCGAGCCCGATCGGCGCGTGGTCGTGATCACGGCGGAGGAAGCCGGCGGGCGCGTTCGCGTCACCGTGCGCGACCGGGGGAAGGGAATCCTCCCCGAAGACCTGCCGAAGATATTCGAATCGTTCTACAGTACCAAACCGCACGGCATGGGGCTGGGGCTGTCGATTGCCCGGACGATCGTCGAAGCGCATGGCGGGCGCATCTTCGCCGAGAGCGGCGAGGGCGTGACCCTCACTTTCGAGCTCCCGGCCTGGACCGGCGCAACGCTCGAACCCCCGAGTCCCGTATGAGCGCGAGAGCCCGCATCCATGTCGTGGACGATGATGCGTCGCTGCGCGAGAGCCTCGTCGACCTGCTGCGCGCGGGGGGATTCGACGCGCAAGGCTACGGCTCGACGGGCGAGTTCCTGCTGCAGCCGCTCCCGGATCGCCCCGGGTGCCTGCTGCTCGACGTCAAGCTTCCCGGGCCGTCGGGGCTCGACCTCCAGGCGGCACTCCAGGGCCGCGGCTTCGCGCTGCCCATCGTTTTCCTGACCGGGCACGCCGACGTGCCGACCAGCGTTCGGGCGATGAAGGCCGGCGCCGTCGATTTTCTCGAGAAGCCCGTGGTGCGGGAGAAGCTCTTCGAAGCGATCGAGAGCGCTCTCGTCCGCGACGCTGCGGCGCGCGCGACGCGCGAGGTGGCAGACCAGCGCAGCGCGCGCCTGGCAGCCCTGACAGCGCGCGAGCGGGAAGTTTTCGCCTTGGTCGTCGCGGGCCGACGCAACCAGGAGATTGCCGACGAGCTCGGCGTCAGCCTGCGCACGGTCAAGGCGTATCGCGCGCAGCTGATGGACAAGCTCGGCGTGCGCACCGCAGCCGAGCTCGGCCGCGTCGCCGGCGCGCTGCCCGACGCGCCGGACTGAGCGCGGCCGCCGGCGCGACGCCGGCGCCCCTGTCCTTTGGTGCAACGGCGGCGCACCTTGGGCCAATTGCGCCCGAGGCGTCGTCGTGAAACGCTTCCCCCGAGGCAAATCCAGCACCGACAAGGGTCGGATCCGCAGCCGGGAGCGCGGCGCGATCCGGGATAGCGCCAGCGGTTCGCACGCCTCGAGGAACATGGATGGCGATCGGCGGAGGCAGGGTGCTCGTGATCGAAGACGACGAGGGCATGCGCGAGGCGATCGAAAGCCTGCTCGATACCGTCGGGTATGCGACGTCCTCCTACGCATCCGCGGAAGCGCTGATTGCAGCGGGCACTCCCGAAGACGCGCGCTGCATCGTGAGCGACGTCAGGCTGCCGGCGATGTCGGGTCTCGACCTGATCACCGAGCTGCGCGCGCGCGGCGCCCGTCTTCCCGTCATCCTCGTCACCGCACACGACTCGCCAGCTCAGCGCGGCGAAGCCGGACGGCGCGGCGCGGCGGCCTACCTTCCCAAGCCGTTCGCGGGGGGCGCATTGCTGGCCGCGATCGAGAACGCCATGCAGTAGAGCGTCCACGGACACTCGCCGACATTCATCAGGAGGCATCCATGAGCCTGCGAAACACCGCACGATCGATCGCGCTGGCGGGGATCTGCGTTTGCGGGATCACCGTGGCGCTTGCGCAGCAGACCCTTCCCCCGGGCGCGCCGGGGGCGACCACCACCATCGACGGCCGGTACCTGCCGAGTCCGCCGCAGCCGTTCCGCGGCCAGATCAGCCCCAACGCCGTGGACTCGAAGCCGTACTGGCCGGCACTCACCGCGCCGCCCAAGGGCGCGCCGAACGTGCTGCTCATCGTCACCGACGACGTCGGTTTCGCCGCGCCGTCCACGTTCGGCGGCGTGATCCCAACGCCGACGCTCGACCGCGTCGCGCGCGAAGGGCTGCGGTACACGCGATTCCACACCACCGCGCTGTGCTCGCCGACGCGCGCCGCGCTGCTCACGGGCCGCAACCATCACTCCGTTGCCACCGGCGTGGTCGTCGACCAGGCCACCGGCTATCCCGGCTACAACAGCGTGATCCCGCGCGATGCCGTCGCGGTGGGCGAAATCCTGCGCCTGAACGGCTACGAAACGTCGTGGTTCGGGAAGGATCACAACGTGCCGCAGTGGGAGGCCACGCAAGCCGGACCGTTCCGCAACTGGCCGACCGGCGAAGTGAAAGGCTTCGACTACTACTACGGCTTCCTCGGCGACGACTCCAGCCAATGGCAACCCGGCATGCTGTTCCGCAACACCACGCCGATCCATCCGCAAGTCGGTCACCCGGGCTGGAACCTGATCACCGCGATGGCCGACGACGCGATCGCGCACATCCGGATGGTGAACGACGTGCAGCCCAATCGCCCGTTCCTGATCTACTACGCACCGGGCGCCACGCATGCGCCGCATCATCCCACGGCGGAGTGGACGAAGAAGATCGAAGCGATGCACCTGTTCGACGACGGTTGGAATGCCGTTCGAGAACGCATCTTCGCCAATCAGAAACGGCTCGGCGTGATTCCGGAGAATGCACGGCTGACGCCGTGGCCCAACGACATTCCCAAGTGGGACACGCTATCGCCCGACGCGAAGAAACTGTTCATCCGTCAGGCCGACGTCTACGCCGCGTTCCTCGCGTACACCGATCACGAAATCGGCCGCGTGATTCAAGCGATCGACGACGCCGGCAAACTCGACAACACGCTCATCGTCTACATCAGCGGCGACAACGGCGCGAGCCCCGAAGGCACGCTGAACGGGTTGGCCAACGAGTTCGAGGTGGCCAACGGCGTCTCGCCGACCGTCGAAATGAACATGCGGTCCTACGACGCGTGGGGCACCGACCAGACGTACCCGCACTACTCGGTCGGCTGGGCGTGGACCTTCGACACGCCGTATATGTGGACGAAACAGATCGCGTCGTACTTCGGCGGCACGCGTAACGGCATGGCCATGTCGTGGCC
>JADLBN010000252.1 GCA_020847675.1 Burkholderiales bacterium
CGACGTTGGCGACCTTTTCGAGCAGGATGATCTGCATGGTCGTCTCCGGTCAGTGGCGGTCGGTGTACGGCAGGAGCGCGAGGAACTGCGCGCGCTTGATCGCCGTGCCGAGCTGGCGCTGGTAGCGCGCCTTGGTGCCGGTGACGCGCGCCGGCATGATCTTGCCGTTCTCCTGCACGAAGTCCTTCAGGACGTCGATGTCCTTGTAGTCGATCTGCACCACCTTCTCGGCGGTGAAGCGGCAGAACTTCTTGCGCTTGAACAGCGCGTTGCCGCGGTCGCGGCGCTTGGTCTTGTTCTTGTCCTTGCCTTTACCCTTGAACGGACGGGGCATGATGGGTTCCTCGTTTCGTGCGTGTCAGTCGTGTTCGTGTCGGTCGGGGAGCGGCTCGATGCGGTCGACGTGCAGCGCGAGCGTGATGCCGGTGCGCCAGCGGCGGGCGATGAAGCCTTCGCAGCGCACGGGAGAGCCGACGGGCAGCTTCGCGATCGTCTCGGCAATCCCGCCGAAGGCCACCGCCGCGATCTCGCACTCGACCCGCCTCATCGCACCCGCCTCCGGCTGCTCCGAACGGTGCCTGAGCACCGCGTCGATCGCAGCGATTCCGGCCGGCGTGCGCCGCAGCGGTTCGCGCGTCGCGAGCGTGGCGTCGATCGCGAGCCGGTTCGCCGGCGCGCGCTCGCGCGTCGCCGTCACGCGGCGGCCGGAGCCTCCGGGGCGGCAGCGCGTTCGCTGCGCTCGGCCGGCTTGTCGGTCAGCGAGCGCGACTTCTCCTCCTTCATCATCGGCGACGGGGCGACCACGGCGGCCTTCATCGCGACGATCAGGTGGCGAAGCACGGCGTCGTTGAACTTGAACGCGTGCTCGAGCTCGGAGAGCGTCTCGCGGTCGCATTCGAGGTTCATCAGCACGTAGTGCGCCTTGTGCATCTTCTGGATCGGGTAGGTCATCTGGCGCCGGCCCCAATCCTCGAGGCGGTGGACGCGGCCGCCGCGGCCGGTCACCATCGTGCGGTAGCGCTCGACCATCGCGGGCACCTGCTCGCTCTGGTCGGGGTGCACGATGAAGACGATCTCGTAGTGACGCATGCAGAGGTCTCCTTGTGGGCATCGGGCAGCGCTTGAAGCCCCGCTCCGGCGAGGGTCGCCGGCCCGGGGGCCGCCCGCGAATCGGCCTCCCCGTCTGCACCGGGTGAGGCAAGTGAGCCCTCTATTATAGCCCGGAGATGGTCGAAGAATCAAGCATTTCCGGCGTGACGCCCGGTGGCGACCGGCGAATCCGGGAGGGGACTTGAATCGACTGACTCGAGGCCAGATCCGGCTTTCCCCAGGGTGGTCCGGATCCTTCCGCCCTGTGCCCACGGGCAGCCGGGCATCACACCGTTCGCCGGCGGTCATCCCGGGGCGAAACGCGGCCTGGCGATGGTTGACGCGTCACCTTTCATGGTACGGGACGCAGGGCCCGGACGAGCGTCGGAGTCGAGGCGAACCGGAACCTTCACCGGCCGGAGCTTCGCTGCGCAAGCCTCCGAAAGCCGCGTCCTGCTCTTGCCTGCTCTTACCCTCGACCCTGCGCGGCCCGCCTTCTGCCAAACGCCGCGATGACGATGAGGAGCACGGACAGCACCGACCACGCGTACGCGCCCATTGCCGGTACCGGAGCCGCCGCGCGCCTGGCCGAAGGGGCGGACGAGTAGGTGATATCGGACGTACTCTCGAAGTCGAGCGTCCCGCCGGAAGTGGCAAACGAATAGTTGAGGGCCACCCTGCCCTCGCCGGTCGTCGCTGCGTTGAACACTCGGATGTCGCAGAGGTTCGACACGATGCCCGGGAAAGCCGCGACGTGCAGGAACTCCGGAACAGGCAGCATGGACGGCTTGCCGAGTCCGACCACGGTGTCGAAATTGCAGCGGCCGACGGCGAGCGCGGGTTCCGTGATCGCAACCGTCCCATGGCCCTGGATCGAGACGCTGGCGGCGACGGGGCTCGAGTACCCGCCGAGCCCCGAGAACTCGACGTCGTCGGTATTGCCGGCCATCCGGATGACGTAGGGAGCGTTGGAAAACGCGACGCCGTTCAGCGTCCCTGTGCCGGTTCCGGTCAACGTATAGTCGATCGGCACGGACTGCGCGGGAGAGGCGGCAAGCGCGGCCCCCAGCAGCGCGCCACCCGCGAGGCGGCGGACGAGTCCCAGCATGGCGATCCTCCCCTGGATTCGCATGATCGAGCCTGCCCACGGGCCGCCGCGCCGCACCAGCAGCGGACGGCCCCTCGAAACAGCCACGTCGTTGCCGTGGGAATCGTAGCACCCGTGCGGCATTGGCCTCAATGAGAATCGACGTCAACCCCTCCTTCCGGCTGGGCAGGCACCGTGCGGCAGGAGCCGATGCCGTCCGTCCATGGCCGAGGACCGGGCTCGCATCTCGACGGTCGCCGCGAGCGCGGCGTTGCGCTGGTCCTTCGGCAGCGCAGCCAGATCACGCACCCGGGCATAGAAGCGCGGCAGGTCGCCGCCTTCGGACGCGAGCAGCACGCGAAAGGCGGGCAGCAGGCCGGTGTAGAGGCCGACCGACGCGAGGCTCGCGTTGTTGGGCCCCCCGCCGCCCTCGCCGGCGAAGAAACGGTCGTAGCCCGCGAGTCCGGGCGCGCCGGCCTGCTCGCGAGCGAATGCTTCGCGCATCGTCTCGAACGCGCGGACCTTCTCGCGGCGCCCGGTCGCCTCGTCGGCCGGCTCCGCGTACACCTGCGCCAGTCGCTCGCGCGTTTCGGCGACGAGGCGCCGGAACGTCGCGCGCAGCCGGTCGGAACGGTCGCGTTCGGCGGCGAGCTTCTCTGCCTCGGCCGGCGGACGCGACGCGATCCAGCGCTCGAGTCCGGCTTCCTCGACCGCGGTCGCGAACGACTCGTTGAAGGCCGTGTCGCCTGGCGCGTAGACGAGCTGGTGCGCGAGTTCGTGGAACATGAGCCGCGCGAGTTCGACTTCCGGATAGCGGATGAACGAGGAGAGCAGCGGGTCGTCGAACCAGCCGAGCGTCGAGTAGGCAGGGACGCCGCCGACGTGCACGTCGTAGCCCTGTGCCGCGAGCCTCGCGGCTTCCTCGCGCGCGTCGGCCTCGCGGAAATAGCCGCGGTAGTTCACGCAGCCTGCGACCGGGAAGCACCACTCGCGCAACTCGAGCGAGAATTCGGGGGCCGCGAAAACGTTCCACACGACGAACGGCCGCCCGAGGTCCGCGTAGCGACGGTAGCTGCCGTTGTCCGGGAGGCCGAGTTCGGCCGTCGCGAACGCACGCAGCGCGCGGGCGAGTTCGAGCCGGTCCTTCAGGCGCGCGTCGCCGGTCGAGGCGATCACCTCGTCGAGCGGCTTCGCCCGCGCGATCAGGTCGAGCTGGCCTGCCGCACTCTGCCAGTAGTACTCGGCGCTGCACCCGCCAAGCGACACCAGTGCGGCCAGCGCGACGGCCGCGGTCAGGCCGCGGCCTTCAGGGCGCACCCCTGCCCCGCAGGTACGACGAGAGCCGCGAGATGCCGTCCTCGATCTTCCCGCGCGCGATCGTGTAGGCGAAACGGACGTGACGGTCGGCGCGGTGCGTGCCGAAGTCGACACCCGGCGTGATGGCGACACCGACCCGTTCCAGAACGTCGCGGCAGAACGCGACGCCGTCGGTCGCGAAGCGCGAAACGTCCGCGTACACGAAGAAGCCGCCGGTCGGCATCACCGGGACGCCGAATCCCAGTTCGCGCAGCGCCGGAACCAGCAGGTCGCGGCGCTCCCGGAACGCCTCGCGACGGGTTTCCAGGAGCGCGATCGTCGCCGGCTCGAAGCAGGCCAGCGCGGCGCGCTGCGAAAGCGCGGGCGGCGAGATGTAGAGATTCTGCGCGAGCTTCTCGAGGTCGCGCACGTGGCGTTCGGGCGCTACCAGCCAGCCCAGCCGCCAGCCGGTCATGTTGAAGTACTTCGAGAAGCTCGACACGACGAAGAGGTCGTCGGAGAGAGCGAGCGCCGACGCGGGCCGGGCGCCCGGCGCGAGGTCGTAGGAGAGGCCGAGGTAGATCTCGTCGACGACGAGCTGCCGGCCGCGGTCGGCGACGAACGCGGCAATGCGGGCGAGTTCGTCGCGCGGCATCGTCGTGCCGGTGGGGTTCGACGGCGACGCGACGAGGACCGCGCGCGTGCGCGGCGTCCAGCGCGACTCGACCAGCCCGGCGGTGAGCTGGTAGCGCGAGTCCGCATCGACCGGAATGCCGACCGGCTCGCCTTCGAGCGTCCGGACGAACGTGCGGTTGCACGGATAGCCGGGGTCGGCCATCAGCACCTGCTCGTCGCGGTTGACGAGGAGCGCCATGACCAGCAGCAGCGCTGCCGACGACCCCGCCGTCACCACCACGCGCTCGGGCGACACGTCGACGCCGTAGCGCTCGCCGTAGTGGCGCGCGATGGCCGCGCGCAGCTCCGGCAGGCCCAGCGCCGACGTGTAGTAGATGCCGCCGTCGGAGAGCGCTGCGCGCGCGGCGTCGAGCACCGGCTGCGGCGTCGGGAAGTCGGGCTCGCCGATCTCCATGTGCACGACGCTGCGGCCGGCCGCTTCGAGCGCGCGCGCCGCGGTCTGCACCTCCATCACGTGGAACGGGGCGATGTCGGCGACGCGGGCGGCGAGTCGCGTGCGGAGGTTCATCGGTCGATCGGCTGAAGGCGGCGGCGGGAAGCGTCTCGTATCGTACCGCGATCGATCACGACATCCGCCGCTCCCGGAATGCGAACGCCCCTCCTCGCCCCTGCGCTCGCCTTCGGCGCCATCGCCGCGGCCGTCGTCCTGGAGGCTCCGGCCGCAGTCCACAAGTGCGTGGAGGACGGCGGCACGACCTATCAGGACCGGCCCTGCGGCGCGACGGCTCCCGATCCTTCCGGC
>JADLBN010000253.1 GCA_020847675.1 Burkholderiales bacterium
ATCGACGAACTCCTCCACGTCGAGAGCGAGGACCTGTTCGACCGCGAGCCCTCGGCGATGCTCGACGCCTTCCTGCTGATGGAGCGCCACCCGGAGCTGAAGGGCATGAGCGCGCGCACGCTGCGCGCGCTGTGGCATTCGCGCGGGCGCATCGACGCGCGGTTCCGGCGCGATCCGCGCAACCGGGCGAAGTTCCTCGCGCTGTTCCGCGAGCCGCGCGGCATCACGCACGAGCTGCGGCGCATGAACCTGTACGGCATCCTCGGCGCCTGGCTGCCCGCGTTCGGGCGCATCGTCGGCCAGATGCAGCACGACCTCTTTCACGTCTACACGGTCGACGAGCACATCCTGATGGTGATCCGCAACCTGCGCCGCTTCACCGAAGCGCAGCACGCGCACGAGTACCCGTTGTGCTCGCGCCTGATCGCCGACGTCGCCCGCAAGGAGGTGCTCTACCTCGCGGGGCTCTTCCACGACATCGCGAAGGGCCGCGGCGGCGACCACTCGATGCTGGGCGCCCGCGAGGCAAAGCGCTTCTGTCTCGCGCACGGCATGCCGCGCCCGGACGCGGAGACGGTGGGCTGGCTGGTGCAGCAGCACCTGACGATGTCGTCGACCGCCCAGAAGAGCGATCTCTCGGACCCCGACGTGATCGCGGCGTTCGCGCGCACCGTCGGCAGCGACGAGCGGCTGGTCCTGCTCTACCTGCTCACCGTCGCCGACATCCGCGGCACCAGCCCGAAGGTCTGGAACGCGTGGAAGGCGCAACTCCTCGAAGACCTGTTCCACGCGACGCGCCGGGTCCTCGCCGGCGCGGATGCCGACCGGACGCTCGTCGACTCGCTCGCGCTGCGCCAGGAAGAGGCTCGACGCCTGCTGCGGCTCCACGCGGTCCCGGAGGCCGGCGAGCAGGCGCTGTGGAGGCACCTCGACACGCCCTACTTCCAGCGTCACACGGCCGAGGAGATCGCCTGGCACGCGCGCAACCTCTGCTGGCGCGTCAACCGCCCGGAGCCGGTCGTGAAGGCGCGGCTCGTGCGCACCGGCGGAGGCCTGCAGGTGCTCGCCTACCTGCCCGACCGCAAGGCGCTGTTCGCGCGCATCTGCGGCTACTTCGGCCGCGCGGGCCTGTCGATCGTCGATGCGAAGGTGCACACGACCCGCCACGGCTACGCGCTCGACACCTTCGTCGTGCAGGACTCCCGCGACCAGGACGCCGGCTCCCGCGAAGCGGTGGCCCGCATCGAGCACGATCTCGCCGAAGCACTGCGTTCCGACGCCGCGCTCGAGCCACCCGCGCCCGGCCGCGTCCCGCGCCAGCAGCGCCACTTCCCGCTCACGCCCGAGGTCCGCATCTTTCCGGACGACAAGGGGACGAGCTACATCCTGGAGGTCGTCGCGGGGGATCGCGCGGGACTCCTCGCCCGCATCGCGTGGGTGCTCGCGAACGCCAACGTCAACGTCGCGAGCGCCAAGATCAACACGCTGGGCGAGCGCGCCGAGGACGTGTTCCTGATCGACGGGGCGCGCCTGCACGACGAGCAGGCGCTGCTCAGGCTGGAGACGGCGCTCTACGACGAGCTGCGGATCTAGCGCGTTGCGGATCGCGTGCTTTGCGGCGCCGCGCGGACGCGGCCGCCCCGACGGCGATCCGCGGCTCCGTTACTTGGGGAACATCAGCTGGACCTGGACGCGCAGCTGCCAGTCGGCGCCATTGTCAGGGGTCTCGACGTTGTAGTAGGCCGAGAGCTGCGTGTTCACCGGAAGCTTCCCGAGGTGGAAGATGTGCCCGATCCCGCCGCCGAGCGGCACGGTCCACCGCTGGCTGCTGTCCGCCTTCCAGTCAGCCGTGACCACCGGGGAAGTCGTGAGGTAGGTTCCGCCGGGGAGGTTGTAGTTGAGGAACGGCTGCAGCAGGAAATTGTTGTAGCTTGCATCGTCGCCGCTGCCGATCGACCAGACGTTGTTCACCAGCACCCCGTAGACCCACGGGCTCTTCGGATCGAGGTGCAGGACGACGAAGGTCGGCCCGAGGCCCCAGCGGTCGTTGCCGAGCCGATCGTTGCTGTGGGTCGGTGCCTGTGCGATCGCGCCGACGCCCCAGATCAGTCCGTGGGGCACCGACGGCGACAGGAACGCGTTGAACTGGAGGTCCCCGATCCCGTTCGTGCGCCCCTGTCCGTCCGCGAACGACGGCTGCGAGATCACCGGGAGGATCGTCCGCGTGATGATGTTCCAGTCCTTCGACGCCGAGAACGGCACCACCGGCTGGATGTTCAGGATGTTCTGCGTGCCGTCCTTCGGCCCGACGTTGAAGTTGGTGTTGTTCTGGAACGGGACGCTGACGAGATTGCCGATAGGATTCTGGGCGAGTTTCGCGAGTTCTTCCGCCGACGGGGCCGCGTAGGCGTTCGAGGTCAGGGCGAACGCACACGCCGCTGCGGCGGCCGTGCCGAAAGTAAAGCCGCGCATCCAAACCCTCCCCGATTTCCGGCTCCTGCGGAAGTCCATGACCGCGAGCCTCAGCGTCCTTCGACCCGCCCGGCCGCGGCAAAGCACCCTGCCCCGTCCTCGGGGCAGATCACCAGGAACGTCGCGCGCTGGCCGCAGCCGGAAACCCCGACCGTGTACTCGGCGCGCGTCGTGCCGCCGAAGCGCGGATTCATGATCACCGGCGGCACCTCGGTGCGCGAGATCAGCTGACCCTGCGCCGCGGGACAGTTCATCTCGAACTGGCCCCGCCGCGTGGCGACAGAGATGGCCTGCGGTTGCAGCGAGTCCATCAACTGCTGCGTGGTCTGGCACCCGGACAGCACGGACGCGCCGACCAGCAGCACCGCCAGACTGACGCCTCGGTCCATGGTCCAGTCTCCTCGCGCTCCCGACTCAGTTGACCTTCTCGACCTTCGGCGGCGTCCAGCTCCCATCGAGGATCGAAGGGGCCTTGTCCGTCGGCCAGTACATCCGCAGCATCGGGATGAACTCGCCCTTGGGCGCCGGCAGCCAATTGTTCTCCTTGTCCTTGCCCGGCGACTCGTTCTGGAAGTAGAGGGTGACCGAGCCGTCCGCGTTGGGCTTCAGGTTGTTGCGCGGGCTCACGGTGAACTTGTTGAGCGCGTTGGGCACGAACCACCAGCCCTCGTCGATCATGTACATCGTGATCGACCAGAATCCGTTCACCGGCGGCGTCAGACCCTTGGCGAAGGTCAGCGTGTACTTGTTCGCCCCGGTGAGCTTCTCGCCCTTGCTGTCGACGAGCGTGTAAGGATAGACCGCGTCGTGCTCGAGGTTCGCCGGCCAGCCGAACGCGGCCACCACCGCGCGCTTCATGTAGTTGGTGCCGTACACGCCCAGACCCGTCGTGATCGACCAGCCGTCCACCAGCTTGCCCATGCTGGATTCGCGGTTGGCGTTGATCTTGTCCAGCGCGGACTTCGGCAGATCCTTCAGCGCCGCCTGAACCGCCGGGTCGAACTTGGCCATCTCGAAGGGCTTGCAGGGCTCGAAGCCGATCTTGGCGAACGTCGCCAGCGCCGGCGCATCGGCGGCGTAGGCCGGAGAATCCGTGCACATGCGCTTGG
>JADLBN010000254.1 GCA_020847675.1 Burkholderiales bacterium
GTGACGATGGATCAGACGATCGACCTCGAAGCGACGATGGTGCGCGTGCCCGCGCCGACGGCGGAACTGCGTCACTGGAAGCTCGTGCGCGAAGCCGACGGCCTCGCGGTGTTTTCGTTCGACAAGGCCGACGCGACGGCGAACACGCTGTCGGCCGACGCGATGGCGGAGTTCAACCGCGCACTGGACCTCCTCGACCGCGACCGGCCGCGCGCGCTCCTGATCCGCTCGGCGAAGGAGAGCGGGTTCATCGCCGGCGCGGACATCGACGAGTTCACGACGCTCTCGACCGAGGAAGGCGCCCTCGCGCTGGTGAAGCGAGGCTGGACGACTTTCGAGCGGCTGGCTGCCGTGCCGTACCCGACGCTTGCGCTGGTGCGCGGCTTCTGTCTCGGAGGCGGGCTCGAACTCGCGCTCGCCTGCCGCTACCGGGTCGCGATCGACGAGCCCGGCACGCGCATGGGCCTTCCCGAAGTCATGCTCGGCATCGTTCCGGGATGGGGCGGCATCAAGCGCCTGCCGCGCCTCGTCGGCGCGCCCGCGGCGCTCGACCTCATGCTCACCGGCAAGACGATCGACGCGCGCCGCGCGAAGAAGCTCGGCCTGGTCGACGAAGCGGTGCCGCTGCGCATCATGGAGAACACCGCGCGCGGCGTGCTGAAGGCGCTGCCGCCGCCGCGGAAGCTGCCGTTCGCACTCTCGCTCACGCTCAACCCGCTCGCGCGGCGCCTGATCGCTTCGCAGGCGGAAAAGCAGGTCGCGAAACGAGCGCGTCGCGAGCACTATCCGGCTCCTTACGCGATCGTCGAGTTGTTCAAACGCTTCGACGGCAACGCGCTCGCGCCGCCGCAGGGCGACCCGGCGAGCATCGTCACGCTGGTGCGCTCGCCGACGACCGCGAACCTGGTCCGCGTCTACAAGCTGCAGGAGCGGCTGAAGGCGCTCGGGAAGGAGGGCGGCGCAGCGGCGAAGCACGTGCACGTCGTCGGCGCGGGGACGATGGGCGGCGACATCGCGGCCTGGTGCGCGTTGCGCGGGCTCACCGTGACGCTGCAGGACCAGAGCGCCGAGCGCCTGGCTCCCGCGGTCGCCCGGGCGGCGAAGCTCTTCGGCGAACGCCTGAAGGAGCCGCGGCGCGTGCGCGACGCGCTGGACCGGCTGATTCCCGACGTCGCGGGCGACGGCGTCGCGCGTGCCGACGTGGTGATCGAGGCGATCTTCGAGAACGTCGATGCGAAGCGCTCGCTGTTCGCGGCGGTCGAGAAGCGCGCGCGGCCCGACGCCATTCTCGCCACCAACACCTCGTCGATCCCGCTCGAATCGATCGCCTCGGCGCTCGCCGATCCGTCGCGATTGATCGGGCTGCACTTCTTCAATCCGGTGAAGAGCATGATGCTGGTCGAGATCGTCGTGGGCGCGACGACGCGGCCTTCGCTGGTCGCGCCTGCGGCGGCGTTCGTGCGCAGGATCGACAAGCTGCCGCTGCCGGTGAAGAGCGCCCCGGGCTTCCTCGTGAACCGCGTGCTCGCGCCCTATCTCATGGCTGCGATGCGCGCCGTCGACGAAGGCATCGCGCGCGAGACGGTGGACGAGGCGGCGCTCGCGTTCGGCATGCCGATGGGGCCGATCGAACTCGCCGACACCGTCGGGCTCGACATCTGCGTTGCCGTCGGCAAGCTCCTCGGCGGCGACTCGGCGCCGCCGCGCGAACTGATGAAGCACGTCGACGCGGGGCAGCTCGGCAGGAAGAGCGGGCAGGGGTTCTACCGCTGGGAGAACGGCAAGCCGGTCAAGGGGACCGCCGGCGCAGTCCCCGCGGGCCTCGCGGACCGGCTCGTGGGGCCCTATGTCGCGGAAGCCGAGTCGGCGCTCGCCGGCGGCGTCGTCACCGACGCGGACCTCGTCGACGCAGGGGCCATCTTCGGGACCGGGTTCGCGCCGTTCCGCGGCGGCCCGCTCCACTTTGCTGCGGCGCGTCGAACCGAAGGCGGCCAGACCAGCAAGGGTTAGTCCCGGTCGGCCGCCGCTTCCGGTGTAGCATCGTCCCGTCATCGCGCCGGATCGGGATCCGGCGGGGTTCGCGCGACGGAGAGGCAGCCGCCACGCGGCGCGCGACCGGGCAAGAGGGGGAGGAACGACGTGGAAAAGATCTGGCTCAAGCACTATCCGCCTGGCGTTCCCGCCGAGATCGACGTCGGCGAGTACGCGTCGGTGCGGGACGTGTTCGACGAGAGCGTCGCCCGCTTCGCGTCGCGGCCGAGCTTCACCTGCATGGGCAAGTCGCTCTCCTTCGCCGAGCTCGACACGCTGTCGGCCGCGTTCGGCGCCTGGCTCCAGGGCATCGGCGGCGGCAAGGGCACGCGCGTCGCGCTGATGATGCCCAACATCCTGCAGTATCCGGTGTGCCTGTTCGGGACGCTGCGCGCGGGCGCCACGGTCGTCAACGTCAACCCGCTCTACACCGCGCGCGAGCTCGAGCACCAGCTCGTCGACTCCGGGGCCGAGGTGATCGTGGTGCTCGAGAATTTCGCGCACACGCTCGCCGAGGTCGTGCACAAGTCGAAGGTGAAGCACGTCATCGTCACGTCGATGGGTGAACTCCTCGGCGCGAAGGGCCTTCTGGTCAACTTCGTCGTGCGCCGGGTGAAGAAGATGGTGAAGCCCTGGTCGATCGCCAACACGGTCCACCTGTCGGACGTGCTCGCGCAGGGAAGGCGGCGCTCGCTGCAGCGCGTCGCGATCGCCCACGACGACGTCGCGTTCCTGCAGTACACCGGGGGCACGACGGGCGTCGCGAAGGGTGCGATGCTGCTCAATCGGAACATCGTCGCCAACCTGCTCCAGGCCCGGGCCTGGCTCACGCCGGTGCTCGATCCGAACCGGCGCGAGATCATCGTCACGCCGCTGCCGCTCTACCACATCTTCTCGCTCACCGCGAACTGCCTCGTGTTCATGACGCTGGGCGGCGAGAACCTGCTCATCCCCAACCCGCGGGACATTCCCGGATTCGTGAAGACGCTGCGCAAGGTGCCGTTCACGGCGTTCACCGGCGTCAACACGCTGTTCAACGCGCTGGTGAACAACGCGGCGTTCGCCAACCTCTCGTTCAGCTCGCTGCGGCTCGTGCTGGGCGGCGGGATGGCGGTGCAGGAGGCGGTCGCGAAGCGATGGAAGGAAATCACCGGCGTCACGCTGATCGAGGCCTACGGCCTCACCGAGACCTCGCCCGCCGCGACCATCAATCCGCTGAATCTCGCCGCATACAACGGATCGATCGGCCTGCCGGTCCCGTCGACGTCGATCGTGCTGCGCGACGACGCAGGCAAGGACGTCCCGCTGGGATCGCCCGGCGAGATCTGCATCAAGGGGCCGCAGGTGATGGCCGGGTACTGGAACCGCCCGGAGGAGACCGCGAAGGTCATGACGCCGGACGGCTACTTCATGTCCGGCGACATCGGCGTGATGGACGAGCGCGGATTCATCCGCATCGTCGACCGGAAGAAGGACATGATCCTGGTGTCCGGCTTCAACGTCTACCCGAACGAGATCGAGGGCGTGATCGCCACCCACCCGGGCGTGCTCGAGTGCGCCGCGGTCGGCGTGCCCGACAAGAAGTCCGGCGAGGCGGTGCGCCTCTACGTCGTGAAGAAGGATCCCTCGCTCGCCGCGGCCGACCTGATGAAGTTCAGCCGCGACAAGCTCACCGGCTACAAGATGCCGCGCGAGGTGCTGTTCCGCGACGAGCTGCCGAAGTCGAACGTCGGGAAGATCCTGCGCCGGGAGCTGCGCGAGATGGCGCGCAAGGAGCTCCTGTAGCATGACATCCCCCCGAAGCGAGCTGCGCTCGCGGATCGTCGCGAACTTGCCCATGACGCCGCGAACCTGCGCATGAACCTGCCGAACGGCGAGCCGGTGCTGCGCGTCGTGCCGATGCCGGCCGACGTCAACCAGCACGGCGACATCTTCGGCGGCTGGATCATGGCGCAGGTCGACATCACCGGCGGCGTGATGGCCGCGCGGTGCGCGCGCGGCCGGGTCGCGACGGTGGCGGTCAACTCGTTCACGTTCAAGCAGCCGGTGCTGGTCGGCGACGTGGTTTCGTTCTACGCGCGGATCGGCCGCGTCGGGCGCACGTCGATGACCATCGACGTCGAGGTCTACGCGCAGCGCAACCCGAGGGAACTCGAGACCGTCAAGGTGACCGAGGCCTCGCTCACCTACGTCGCCGTGGACGCCGACCGCAGGCCGCGGCCGATCCCGGCCGAATGATGCGCCGCACCATGCCTGTTCCGGCAACCGCGTGTATAGTCGTTTCGCCCCGGGCGCCGGAGGGGGATTCGCGCGGCGCCGAAGTCCTTGCCACGTCAGCTCCCACGAGACCACGGTCACTGTCCGCGGGACGTTCGCGGCCCCACGCCCTGAGAGGAGATCCGAGATCATGACCCCCCCGACTTTCCGGTCACGCCGCGTCGCCGCCGCCGTCGCGTCCGCCCTTGCGCTCGCCGCGGGTCCGGCCTTCGGCGCCGGGTTCGCGCTGCAGGAGAACAGCGGCAGCGGGCTCGGCAACGCGTTCGCCGCCGGAGCCGCCGGCTCCGAGGACGCAAGCTCGATGTGGGCGAACCCGGCGAGCCTGTCCAAGCGCATGACGAGGGAAGGCGCGGGAGCGCTGCACATCATCACTCCTTCGATGAAGTTCCGCGACGACGGCTCGCAGCCTGCGTTCAACCAGCCACTCGGCGGCACCGGCGGCGATGCGGGCGACACGGCGTTCGTTCCGAACCTCTATGTCGCGGTGCCGATCAACCGTCAGTGGGTGTTCGGGCTCGGCATCAACGCGCCGTTCGGACTGGTGACCGAGTACGACGGCGACTGGCTCGGCCGCTACCAGGGCGTCAAGTCGGACGTGAAGACAATCAACGTCAACCCGGCGATCTCGTGGAAGCCGGCCGACAACTTCGCCATCGGCGTGGGTGCCAACTGGCAGAAGATCGACGCGGAGTTCACGAGCCGGGTCAATTACTCGGGAGCGATCGCGAGCGCGGCGCAGATCTCGGCGGGGAACGGCCTGATCCCGCCCTCGCTGGTGCCGCAGATCATCGCCGCCACGCCGGGGTTGGATTCGAGCGCGAACATCACCGGCGATGACAGCGCCTGGGGCTGGAACGTGGGCGTGCTGTGGGACGTCACGCGCGACACCCAGATCGGCCTCGCGTACCGTTCGACGATCAAGTACACGGTCTCGGGCAACGCGAACTTCGACAACCCGACGCCGACGGTGCCTCCCCCGCTCGAGCCGGTCGTGGGCGCGCTGACCGGGGCGATCAACAGCACCGTGCTGTACAACAGCGGAGTTACCGCCGAGATCGAGCTTCCGGACATCTTCAATGCTTCGATCTTCAGCCGGCTCAATGACCGCTGGGACGTGATGGCCGACGTCCAGTGGACCGGGTGGTCGTCGATCA
>JADLBN010000326.1 GCA_020847675.1 Burkholderiales bacterium
GCTAACGCGTTGAGCGGCATCGAGTTGATCAACCGCGAGTCAGCACCGAGCGCTGCCGCGTGGGTCTGGCAACTGGCGGGGATTCTCATCTGTGGCGCGCTCGTTGTCTGGCAGCGTGAAGCGCTCTGGAATTTCCTGCCTGACGTACGGCGGCAACCGTTTGCGTATGTGCTGATCATGCCGGCCCTCTTGGTGATGTTCGCGACGGTCGTGTTCCCGTTCTTCTACAACGTGCTGTTGTCGCTGTCGAACATGTCGCTCACCAATTTCCAAAACTGGCAGATTGTGGGGCTACGGAACTATATCGAAGTCTTCACCGAAGCGAGGTTCTTCGGTGTGTTGCTCAAAACAATTGTGTGGACCGTGGTGAATATCGTGTTTCACGTGGGGATCGGTTTGGCACTGGCGATGGCCCTCAATGGACCGATTCGGGGGAAGTCGCTCTATCGGGTGCTGTTGATTATCCCCTGGGCCGTGCCGGCCTATATCACCGCACTCACATGGCGGAGCATGTTCCACTACGACTACGGCGCGGTGAATCTGATCTTAAGCAACTGGTTCGGCATCGAACCGTTGAACTGGCTCGGGGAACCGAATCTCGCGTTCACGTCGTGCATCATCGCCAACGTCTGGCTGGGTTATCCCTTCATGATGGTGATCGCGCTTGGCGGGTTGCAGGGCATTCCGCACGAGTTGTACGAAGCGGCCCGGATCGACGGCGCTAACCGCTGGCAACAGTTCACGAACGTCACGCTGCCATTGCTGAAGCCGGTACTCGCCCCTGCGGTGACGCTCGGCGCGATTTGGACTTTCAACAATCTGAACGTGATCTGGCTGGTCTCCAACGGCGGTGAGCCCTCGGATCAGACGCATATCCTTGTGTCTTACGTGTACAAGGCCGTGTTCAACTTTTACCGCTATGGGTACGGCGCGGCGTTGTCGATGGTCATCTTTGCGATCCTGTTGGCGGTGAGTCTGGTTTCGCTGCAGAAGTCGCGAGCTACGGAGAGTGTATATACGTGAGTAATTGTCATTCGCCAAATTAAAGCCCAGGGATTGCAATCCCTGGGATCGGTTACCCAGGGAATGCAATCCCTGGGCTTGGAATCATGAACGA
>JADLBN010000255.1 GCA_020847675.1 Burkholderiales bacterium
CAAGGTGCTCCCGTTCGCCGGCGTCCTCCGAAAGGGAGGCCCAGCGCTCGAGCCCGTGCTCGGAGAACACGACGTGGTCGGCGAGCCGGATCAACTCGTCGAGCACCGGCCCGTCGGCGACGTCGGCGTCGAGCACCCGCGTCACGCCGGCTTCGCGCGCGGCGCCGAACAGCGTGCGCGCACCCGCAGGCCAGCGCACATCGGCCAGGACCACCCGCACGTCGCGGAGTTCGGCGAGCGGCAGCCAGGTTGGGTCGTCGGGAACGTCACCGTAGTGCGAGACGATCAACCGCTCGCCGCGCGCGTCGACGATGATGGCCGACTGCGACGACCGGCAGCCCGGCAACCGGCGGAACGCTGACGCGTCGACGCCCCAGGACCCGAACTCCCGCGCGATCGCCGAACCCGCGGCGTCGTCGCCCGCTCGCCCCCAGAACGCCGCCCGGCCGCCGAGCCGCGCGATCGCGCAGGCCGCGTTCGCGGCCATTCCGCCACCGACCTCGCGGTACGCGCTCGCGCGCACCTTGGTCGGCGTCGCGGGGATGGTTTCGACCGTATAGACGCGGTCGAGCGCCGCGTGGCCGAGGCAGACGACGTCGATCATCGAAACGGTGGCATCATGGCGCACGCCCCCTCGGAACCCATGGCATGAACGACCCCTCGCCCCCTCCGGTGGTCCACAACTCCGCGGCGAACCGCTTCGAAGTGAGCATCGATGGCGCGCTCGCCCGCTGCGACTACCGGCGCGTCGGCAACGTGATCCAGCTTCATCATACCGAGGTGCCGAAGGCGCTCGAGGGGCGCGGGATCGCGGGAAGGCTCGTGACCGCCGCGCTCGACTACGTGAAGTCCGAAGGACTGCGCGTCGCCCCTTACTGTTCGTACGTGCGCGCCTACATGAAGCGGCACCCGGAAACCCAGCCGCTCCTCGCGCCCGGACAGTCGGTCTGATCCGCCCCTCGGTGTCAGACACGGTGTCTGACACCGGCTCGCCACAAGTCCGTCAGCGGGCGCAGCCCGCCTTTACTGCCAGGCTGCCAGCCTTTCGGCAAGGTAGTCGACGAACGCGCGCACCTTCGCCGAAAGGTGCCGCCGCGACGGGTAGGCGACGTGGACGGCGATCGCGGGGAGCTTCCAGTCGGCGAGGATCGGCACCAGCGCGCCGCGCGCGATGTCGGGACCGAGGATGAAGTCCGGTTCGCATACGACGCCGGCGCCCTCGACGGCGAGCGCCGCGAGCATGCGGCCGTTGTTCGCGTGCAGCGGGCCGCCGATGCGCACGATGCGCTCGCTGCCGTCGGCGGCGGCGAAGCGCCACTGGTGCCGCGCAGCGGCGTACTCGTAGGTGAGGCAGTCGTGGCGCGCGAGTTCGTCGGGCGTGCGGGGCGTGCCGCGGCGATCGAGGTAGGCCGGCGATGCGCAGCACACCAGCGACG
The DNA here is from genome assembly GCA_020847675.1 of Burkholderiales bacterium. Classification (GTDB taxonomy): domain Bacteria; phylum Pseudomonadota; class Gammaproteobacteria; order Burkholderiales; family Casimicrobiaceae; genus VBCG01. The sequence continues at coordinate 1,437 of JADLBN010000255.1, forward strand.
TCGTGCCGATGCGCCGCGCGACGAGGTGCGGACTTCCGATGTCCCCGATCCGCACCGCGAGGTCGAAACCCTCGTCGACGAGGTCGATGACGCGGTCGGAGAGGTCGACGTCGACCCGCACCTGCTCGTGGCGCGCCGCGAACGCGGCGATGAGCGGGGCGAGCACGCGCGTGCCGTAGGTGATCGGGGCGGTGAGCTTGAGCGTGCCGCGCGGCGTCATGCCGCCCGCGCTCGCCCCCTGCTCGGCCTCTTCGAGATCGGCCAGGAGTTGCACCGCCCGCTCGTGGAAGGCGCGGCCGGGCTCGGTCAGCGACAGCCGCCGCGTGGTCCGGTTGAGAAGTCTCGCGTCGAGGTGCCGCTCGAGATCGGCGACCTGCCGCGAGACGGCCGACACCGACTGGTCGAGGCGGCTCGCCGCCCGCGCAAAGCTGCCGTTCTCGACGACGGCGACGAATGCGCTGATCGCCTGCAGGCGGTCCATCGAATCATTATTGCATATATCGGAATAATCTATTCCGTATCGACCAGTTTATCTCGACAACAGCAATCGGTATCGTTCCCGTGCTCCATCGCACCCACCCAACCACCCCCAGGGAATCCGCCATGAACGACCGCAGAATCGATCTCGCCGCGCTGGTGTTGCGACTGACGCTCGGCACCGTTCTCATCGCCCACGGCCTGCTCAAGCTGGTCGTCTTCACGCCCGCAGGCACCGCCGCGTTCTTCCAGAAAATCGGTCTGCCCGGGCCGCTCGCCTACCTCGTGATCGCCGCGGAGCTCGCCACCGGAATCGCGATCGTCCTCGGCTGGCGCACGCGGCTCGCGGCCATCGCCGTCGCGCCGATCCTGTTCGGCTCGGCTCTCCCGCACCTCCCGAACGGCTGGCTGTTCAGCGCGGCCGGCGGCGGCTGGGAGTACTCGGCGTTCCTGGGCTTCACCGCGATCGCGGTCGCGCTGCTCGGCGAAGGCCGCTACGCGATCGGCCGCACCGCTGCGACTCCACGCGCGGTGACGGCCTGACGCCCGACCTTTCGTGGCTGTCGCTCCGAAGCCGCGCTCCAGGACGGCCCAGCCATCGCCCGTTCCCTTTCACCCCCGCCAAGAAGAGGCTCGACCCATGAAGCTCTACTACTCGCCCGGCGCCTGCTCGCTCGCGCCCCACATCGCGCTCGCGGAAGCCGGCATCCCCGCCGACATCGTTCGCGTCGACCTGAGGACGCACAAGCTCCCCGACGGCAGCGACTACCATAAGGTCAACCCGAAGGGCTACGTCCCGGCAGTCCAGCTCGAGGACGGTACGGTGCTCACCGAGGTCTCGATCCTGCTGCAGTACATCGCTGACCGCAAACCGGGCAGCCTCGCGCCCGCTTTCGGCAACCTCGAGCGCTACAAGCTCATGGAATGGCTCAACTTCGTCGCCACCGAGATCCACAAGACCTACGGCCCGCTGTGGCACCAGCCGAGCGACGAGGTGCGCGCGTCGGTCATCGCCCGGCTCGGCAAGCGCTACGCGATCGTCGAGGCGCAACTCGCGAAGCACCCGTTCCTCGCCGGCAGCGCGTTCACGATCGCCGATGCGTACCTCTTCACGGTGACGCGCTGGGCGTCGATGCTCAAGGTCGACCTCTCCGCGTTCCCCCACGTGGCGGCGTACATGAAGCGGATCGACGAGCGCCCCGCGGTGAAGGCCGCGATCGCCGCCGAGCACGGCACGAAGTGACGCACGCCCCCCGGGACCGGAACGCCGGTCCCGGGTCTTCGGCCATGAACCCGCTGCCGACGCTCTTCCTCTCGCACGGCTCGCCGATGCGCGCAGTCGAGCCCGGTCCCGCGGGCGCGGCGTGGAAGGCGATCGCGGACGCGCTCCCGCGCCCGCGCGCGGTCCTCATGGTGTCGGCACACTGGGAAACCGGGATGCCGATCGTCACCGCGAGCGCGAAGCCCGACACGATCCACGACTTCGGCGGATTCCCGGACGCGCTCTACCGCATCCGCTACCCGGCGCCCGGCGCCCCCGCTCTCGCCGCGCGCACCGCCGAACTGCTGAAGGCGGCAGGCATCACCGCCGGCCTCGACGGCTGTCGCGGACTCGATCACGGCGCGTGGGTGCCGATGATGCACATGTACCCCGGGCACGACGTGCCGGTCGCCCAGCTCGCGGTGCAGCCCGGCCGCGGCGCCGCGTACCACCTCGCGGTCGGCCGCGCGATCTCGCCGCTGGCGGACGAGGGCGTGCTGGTGATCGGGTCGGGCCACGTCACGCACAACCTGCGCGACTGGATCGACAGCCGCGGCAGGCGCGAACCGCTGGACTACGCGGCGGCGTTCGCATCCTGGCTCCACGACACGCTCGCGCGGCGCGACGACGAGGCGCTCGTCGCCTGGCGCGAGCGCGCGCCGGGCGCCGCCCGCGCGCACCCCACCGAGGAGCACTTCCTGCCGATCTTCGTCGCATGGGGGGCTGCCGGGCGCGACGCGACCGCCGCGCGCGTGCACGAAGGTTTCGACGGTCCCGCGCTGGCGATGGACGCCTACGCCTTCGGCGCACCCGGCGCGGTTCGCGCGGTCGCGGCCACAGCCGGCTGAGCCCCCGCCGGCAATCGCCGGCCGGGTCGGTCCCGGCGCCGTATTACACTCGCCGTTGACGCGCACGGGCGCAGACTCCATTTTCGCAGCCATGGCCAATCCGAACGATCGAACCGACGACATCCAGATGGACGCCTCCTCGCTCTCGCGCGAGGAGATCTACACCGACCGCCGCTTCGGCACGCTGCGCGTGCTCGTGCCGGTCGACGCGAACGGAAAGCAGGATCCGTCGCGCCCGACCGTCTACACCGGCGAGGCGCAGATCATGACCCAGGTCGGTGCGCTGCCGATCAGCTTCGAGATCGAAGCCGATTCGCTCGCCGCGGCCGTGAAGGGCTACGGCGCCGCGGCAAAGGCCGCGCTCGAGCGCACGATGAAGGAACTGGCCGACATCCGCCGCCAGCAGCAGACCGGCCTCGTGATCCCGCAGGCGGGCGGCGGCGGGCTCGGCGGACTTCCGGGCGGGGGGCTTGGCGGCGGACTCCCCGGCGGCGGCAAGATCCACCTGCCGTAGGCAGCGCACGGCGCGCCGATCCGCGGTCAGCGCTCGACGGCGCCCGCCTTCGGTCCGCGGCCCGACCCCGCGGCGGCGCCGGCGTCCGTCACGCGGGTCCCGCGATCGACGCCGGGCGCAACCGCTCGCGTCCCGGCCCCGGCCGCTCCTGCGTCAGCGCTTCGCGCGGGCACGTCGAACAGTTCCGCGATCGCCCGGCGGTACTCGGCCGAACCTACCCACGACGTGTCGTAGTGGCCGCCGCCTTTCACCAGCACGAGACGTTTGGGCTCGCGCGCCGCGGCGTACAGCGCCTCCGAGAATCGGTACGGAACCCGGAGGTCGCCGGTGCCGTGGACGATCAGGACCGGCGCGGGCACCTTGGCGATCCGGTCGATCGTGCCGAACTTCTGCGTCACCAGCCAGTCGATCGGCAGCCACGAAGGCGCGAGCGCCTTCGCCATTTCCGGAAGCGAGGTGAAGCCGCCCTCGATGATCAGCCCGCCCAGGCCGTCGCGCGCGGCGTCTCCGACCGCGAGCTGGGTCGCGACCGCGGTGCCGAGCGAGTGACCGTAGACGAAGCGCTTCGACGATTCGGGCACGTGCGCGACCACCCAGCGCCACGCGACCGCGGCATCGTCGTAGACGCCCTCCTCCGACGGCATCTCGCCGTCGCTCTTGCCGAATCCACGGTAGTCGATCGCGAGCACCGAGAATCCGAAGCTGCGCAGGTTCTCGATCCGCCGCAGGTGCGCCGTCAGGTTCCAGCGCACCCCGTGCAGGTAGAGCAGCACCGGCGCTTCGGGATCCGGATGCGGCCAGTACCAGGTGAACAGCCGCTCGGCGCCGGGCTCGGCCGACACCGGCAGGTAGAACTCGCGCACGTCCTCCGGCAACCCCGGGAACCAGCCGGACACCTCGCGGACCGGCTGGAACGTAAGCTCGCGCTCCTTGGTCGCCAGCACCGCGCACCCTGCGCCGAGCAGCACGGCGAGCGCGAGCAGCGCAGAAAGAGACCGTCGGCCGGGGCGGAGGCGAAGACGCATGGCGGGATTGGGAGTGCCGGACGCGCCGCTAAGTTCCGCGGCCCGAGGGTAGGATAGCGCGCCCGGCGGACCCGATGACCAACACGTCGCTCCTGCTCGCCTCGTCGCTGCTCCTGATCGCCTACCTGTTCGACATGGTCGGGCGCCGCTTCCGCCTGCCCAACGTGGTGCTGCTCATCATCACCGGCCTGGTGATCCGGCAGGTGCTCGACCGGATCGGACTGCGGCTCGGCTACATCGACGAGATCGTCCCGCTCCTCGGCACGCTCGGCCTGATCCTGATCGTGCTCGAAGGCGCGCTCGACCTCGAGGTGACGCCCGGCCGGAGGCGGGTGATCGGCCTCTCCGCGCTGTCGGCCTTCCTCGGCATTGCGACCTGCACGGCGGCGTTCACGCTGCTGTTCCGATATGCCATCGGCCTGCCCTTCGGGGTCGCGCTCGTCGCGGCGATCCCTTTCGCGGTCATCTCCTCTGCGGTCGCGATCCCGAGCGCCGCGGGGCTCGCCGTCGCGCCGCGCGAGTTCGTCGTCTACGAGAGTTCGTTCTCCGACGTCCTCGGCGTGCTCCTGTTCTACGCGGCGGTCGCGTCGAACGGCAAGTGGTCGACCTTCGCGCTGGACCTCTTCGGCGGCGGCGCGTTGTCGGTCGCGCTCGCGCTCACCGCGTCGGTCGCGATCTACGTGCTCATCAACAAGGTCGAGGGCCACGTCCGGTTCGTGCCGCTCCTCGCGGGGCTGGTGTGCCTCTACGCGGTTGGCAAGGCGATGCACCTGTCGCCGCTCATCTTCGTTCTGGTCGCTGGGCTCGTGATCGGCAACCCGCACCTGTTCCACGCCGTGCCCGCGCTGAAGCGACTCCACAGCCCCGACTACGACCAGACGGTGCGCGAATTCAAGGGACTCGTCGCGGAACTCACGTTCGCGACCAAGGCGTTCTTCTTCCTGTTGCTGGGCTACTGGACCGACGTCGGCGACCTCTTGCACCCCCACGCCTGGGCGATCGCCGTCGCGCTCGTCGGCTTCGTCTTCGCCACGCGCAGGGGGCTCCTCACGCTGTTGCGCATCGACGACGCCGCGTCGCTGACCTGGATCGCGCCGCGCGGGCTCATCACCGTGCTCCTGTTCCTCGCGGCCAACGAAGATGGCCGGCTCGAAAAATTCCCGTTCGGCGCGCTGATGCTGACCGTCCTCGGCACCGGATCGCTCGTCGCGCTCGCGCACCGCGAACGCGCGGAGCGGCGCAACGCGCTGGTGACCGCGCACGACGGGCGGTACGCCTCGTCGCTCCCTCGCCCCGACGGAAACCGGGCGCCCGCGGCCGGCGACAAGGCGCCCGGCTGACTTGCGGACCCGGGCGACGGCGCTCCGGTGCGCCGCCGGCGCGCGACAGGCACGAAGCCGCCCGCCATCCCGCGGCCGTGCGCGCCGCAGCGCAGCGGAGGACCTGCCATCCCCGGCCGACGCTCCTGTAGGCGCAGTCCGACACGACGATCCGTGACCGACCGGCCGCCGGCCGCCGCGAACACGACTAACGTTTCCCGCAGGGCGCACGCGACCCTCGGCCGGATGGCCGAGCGCGGCGCCATCGGAAGTCCCGCAGGATCTCGAGATCGTCCGCGGCTCCGGACGGGGGTGCTGCTCCTCCCCTGACGCGCTCTCGTCCGGAGTTCCGCGGGCGGCCCACGGGAGGCCCCTGCGATGCCATACCTGATCGATCCGAACGCCATCACGACCGAACGCGAGTACCTCGACGCGCTCGAAGAACTCGAAACGCTCATGCTGAGCGACCCCGGCACACCCGAGGGAAGGCGCTTCGACCGCCTCGTCGCGCTGATCGATGCGTGGGATATCTCGGTGGAATCCAGCGGCTCGCCGGAGCTTCCGACCGCAGCGTGAGCGCCCACTGACCGCGACCGGGCTGCGGCGCTTCGCGGGCCAGCGAAGCGGAACGAGGGTTGGCGGTAACGGACCGGGCGGTTAGGATGAATGCCGGATCCCGTTCGCGCCGCCAGACTTGAAAACCCGCCCACGCGCAGACGACGGCGCAGCCTCGACCGTGGTGCCCGGCACGGCCGCGCGCACCACCGCCGCGCGACCCGGACGGCCGCGGCCTTCCGCCGACCACCGACGCCGCTGGCGCGGCTGCATGATCGGCGGGGCGGTCGGCGACGCGCTGGGCGCCCCGGTCGAGTTCATGTCGCTCGCCGAGATCCGCGCGCAACTGGGCGCGGGCGGCGTGCACGGCTACCAGCAGGCCTTCGGACGCTATGGCGCGATCACCGACGACACGCAGATGGCGCTGTTCACGGCCGAGGGCCTGCTTCGCGCGTACGCAAGCAGCGCGACGGCCGGGACGGCCGACGTGCCGGCCATCGTCGGCCACGCGTACCTGCGCTGGCTGCACACGCAGCGAACCTCCGCCGGCATCGCGCCGGTCCTCGACGGCTGGCTCATCGGCGAAAAGGCGCTGTTCGCCTCGCGCGTGCCGGGAGCCACCGTGATGCGCTCGCTCTCCGAGCGCACGTCGTTCGGCGAGCGGCCTCGCAATACCAGCAAGGGCTGCGGTGGCGCGATGCGGGTCGCCCCGGTGGGCCTGTGGTGCGCCCGGCTCCACGAAGGCATGTCGGCCGACCGCGTCGCGAAGCACGCGTTCGAACTCGGCGCCGACACCGCGGCGCTCACCCATGGCCACCCGACCGGACAGGTGGCCGCGGGCTACGTCGCCGCGCTCGTGGGTCTTCTCGCGCTCGGCAGGCCGCTGGCCGAATCGCTCGACCGCGCATCCGCGATCCTCGTCCGCAAACCCGGGCACACGGAAACGATGGCCGCGGTCGAGCACGCACGCAAGCTCGCTGCCGCCGGCGCGCCGAACGCGGAGTACCTGGCGCGGCTGGGAGAAGGCTGGACCGCCGAGGAGGCGGTCGCGATCGCCGTGTACGCGGCGCTCGCCGCGCCGGATTTCGACACCGGCGTGCGGCTCGCCGTGAATCACGATGGCGACAGCGACTCGACCGGCGCGATCGCCGGCAACCTGCTCGGCACGCTGCACGGAATCGAATCGATCCCGACCCGATTCACCACCGGGCTCGAACTGGTCGAGGCGATCGCCCAGGTCGCCGACGACCTCGCGACCTTCCCGACCTGGCCGATCGGCCAGTTCGAGCCCTCGTCGGAAGCCTCGGCGCACTGGCTGGAACGCTATCCTCCGCACTGAGATGCGGGCGGCAGCGCGATCCCGACGGCCGTGCCGCCGCAGATCCCGCGTCAGGCGAGCGTGATCACGGTCTCGAGGTAGTCGGCCGCGATCACGAGCGTCTCGCGCGCCGGCTGGTTCCAGCGGCCGAGCAGGTCCGCGAGTGCAGCCTCCAGGTCCTTGCGGCGGTCGGCGGGAAGCGATGCGAACGCCGTGTGCGTCGGCCCGTAAGCACCGCGGAACACGTCCATCCAGTGCTGCGCAGAACGGTAGCGGAACATGAACGGCACGGTCTCGCAGCGGATGTCCTCGGCGCGGCTCCCGAACAGTTCGACGAGGTGCGGCTCGGTGCCCCACAGCGTCGGCGGGCGCAGCCCCGCGGGCGGGGGCACGAAGCGTCCCATCACCTTGAAGAGCTCGCCGACGAAGCCGCCGGGCGTCCAGCACGCGAGCCCGATGCGACCGCCCGGGCGCACGACGCGCGCGATTTCGGCCGCCGCGCGCGCATGGTCGGGCGCGAACATCACGCCGAAGGTCGAAAGCGCGACGTCGAACGACGCGTCGGCGAACGGCAGCGCCTCGGCGTCGGCCTCGCGGAAGGCGATCGGGAGGCGGTCGGCGTCCGCGCGGCGCCGGCCCTGTTCCAGCAGCGCCGGGACGTAGTCGGTCGAGGTGACGTTCGCGAAGCGGCGCGCGGCGGCGAGCGAAGCATTGCCGTTGCCGGCGGCGACATCGACGACGCGCTCGCCCGCTTCGACGCCGACGGCCTCGCAGAGGGCCTCGCCGACGATCTGCAGCGTGACGCCGACGACGCCGTAGTCGCCTGACGCCCAGGTCGTCTGCTGGCGGGCCTTGATGACGGCCAGGTCGACGGCGGGAGTGACGGGAGAAACGGAAACGGTTGCGGCAGCAGCGATGGTCATGACGGACTTCCTTCGACGTTCGTGGGTGGGCGTCCCCCGCTTCCCGAGTCCCCGGCGGGCCCGCCTCGACGAACCGATTCTGGCGCCGCTGCCGCGCGCGCGCCTGATCGCGTATCCTGCCCGCTTGATCGCGCGTCCGGATCTGCCTGGCGGCCCGCCGCGCGCTTCGCCTGTCTGATCCGATCGCCAGCGACCGCGCCGGTCCGGCCCGTTCCCATGACGCACGACACGCTCTCCGACGTCCTTCGTGCGGTGCGCCTGCGCGGCGCGGTGTACTTCTACGTGACCGGCGGCAGCGACTGGGCAGCCGAGGCGCCTCCGGGATGCGACATCGCCGCCGCGGTGATGCCCGGCGTCGACCACGTGATCGAGTACCACGTCGTCGCGCGCGGCAGTTGCTGGGCGGCAGTCCTCGGCGCGCCTCCGATCCGTCTCGCCGAAGGCGACGTCGTCCTGTTCCCGCAGGGCGACGCGCACGTGGTGTCGAGCGCCCCCGGCGTTCGCCCGACGAGGCTCGACCGGGAGTGGATGGCGGCCACCGCCGGCGTGCCGAAGCCGATGCCGATCGCGATGCAGGGCGCGGACACGCCCGGAGCGGCGGCCGACGCAAAGGCGTCCACCATCCTCGTGTGCGGATTCCTCGGGTGCGACCTGCGGCCGTTCAACCCGCTCGTCGCGTCGCTGCCGCGCATGCTCCACCTCGCCGCGAGGCCGGGAAGCGACTGGATCGCCCCGGTGATGCACCAGGCGGTGCGCGAGTCGCGCGACCAGAGGCCCGGCAGCGAGGCGGTGCTCGAACGGCTGTCGGAGATGATGTTCGTCGACGCCATCCGCCGGCACCTCGACGCGTTGCCGGCGGGATCGACCGGGTGGCTCGCGGGACTGTGCGACCGCGTGGTCGGCAAGGCGCTCACGCTCTTGCACGAGCGCCCCGGCGACCCCTGGTCCGTCGAGCGGCTCTCGGACCGGGTGGGGCTCTCGCGCTCGGCCCTCCACGATCGCTTCGTGCATTTCGTCGGGCAGGCGCCGATGCAGTACCTCGGGCGCTGGCGCATGCAGGTCGCCGCGAGGGAACTCACCGAGTCCCACGCACCGGTGGCCTCGATCGCTCTCGACCTGGGCTACGACTCGGAGGCGGCGTTCAGCCGGGCGTTCCGGCGAGTCGTCGGAATGCCCCCAGGCGAGTGGCGACGGCGTCACCGGGCCATGGCCGGGGCCGCTGCCGCGCCGGCCGGGCGCCGACCGCAGGCGGTCGCCGGCGACGTATGATCGCAGGGTTCGGCTCCGCCGCACCCGACGATGACAGCCCGGCCGCCACGATCTCCGGCACGCCGGCGAGGTCTGCTCGCCGCGGCCGTGCTCGCCCTCGCGCCGGCGTGGCCGTGGGGCGCGGCCTCGGCGATCGAACTGGGCGCGCCGGCGCGCGCCTACCTCGAGCTTCGCGTGCTTGCCGCCAAGGCGACGAGCGCCGACCAGGTGTTGCCTCACCTGTCCGCGAATTACCGCCGTGTCGTGTCGAACCTGCCGCGCGCCGAGCGCGAGGACTGGTTCATGCGCTTCAAGCGCGTACCGCCGTCCCCGGTGACGATCCAGGCGCAGGCGCAGGCCGGCGACCGCAGCGGTCTCGGCGCGGTCGCCCGCGACGCGTCGCACGTCAAGTGGTCGGGCAGGATCGAGATGCTCCGCGAAGGCGGCGCCTGGAAGCTCGACGACGAGACCTGGTCCACCGAGTACCGGTGACCGCGCGATGGGCGACGATGTCGCGAAGTGGCTCTACCGCCTCGACGCGAGCTACCGCTGGACCTCGCCGTTCACGCTCGACGGCGATCGCGTGTTCGCGGACGCCGGGGGTCGGATCCGCCTGATCCTCGAGCGCGACGGCGCGATCACCGTGACGCGCGGCTACGCGTGGAACGGCTGCAGCCCCAAGTTCCGCGTGCTCGACCTGCTGGTCGGAACGCCCGAAGGCGTGGTGAACGCGCGCACCGGCGAGCGCAAGACCTACTTCGCCTCGCTCGTCCACGACGCGCTCTACCAGTTCCGCTCGGACGGACTGCCGCTGTCGCGCGCCCAGTGCGACCGCTGCTTCCTGCTGCTCATGCGCGAATCGGGCTTCGCGCTCGCCCCGCTCTACTGGGCCGCGGTGCGCGTCTTCGGCTGGCTCGTGCACGCCGCCACCCGGCGCACGCGCGAGTGGAAAGGCACCGCGTCGCGCATCCCGCCGGAACTCGCCCGTCCGACCGGAGCGGCTGCACCGACGCCCGGCCCACCCGTGCAGGCCATGGAGGTCGCCTCGGTCGACCACTTCGTGCTCACGGTCGGCGACGTCGACGCGACCGTCGCGTTCTACCAGCGCGCGCTCGGGATGCGCGCGGTGACCTTCGCCGGCGGACGGCGCGCGCTGGGCTTCGGCGCGCAGAAGATCAACCTGCACCCGGCCGGGCGCGAGTTCGCACCGCACGCGCGGAACCCCGCCCGCGGCGCAGGCGACTTCTGCCTGCTGACCGACGTGCCGCTCGACGCCGTCGCCGCGCACCTCCGCGAGACGGGCGTCACGATCGAGGAGGGTCCGGTCGCGCGGACCGGTGCGACCGGGCCGATCCGGTCGGTCTACTTCAGGGATCCGGACGGCAACCTGGTCGAGGTCAGCAACCGGGTCGGGTGAGCCGGCGATGGGCGATGGGCGATGGGAGCCGCGCGCCAGGCCGACGGCAGGTGCCCAGGGAAAGGCGGCGACGGGCGATAGGTGATGGGCGATGGGAAGAGCACGTCGCGCCGGCGCGAGGTTTTCGCCTATCGCCTGTCGCCTATCGCCCCTCAGTGCAACCTCTCCCGCGTCTTGCGCCCGCCATCCGGCGGTCCGCGGCGCGAGCCGCGCTCGCGCGTGGCTTCCGCGCGCTTGCGCTCGTGCCAGTAGCGGTAGATGAGCACCGCGGCGAGCGGCAACTCGTCGACCAGCGAGGCG
>JADLBN010000256.1 GCA_020847675.1 Burkholderiales bacterium
CCGGACTTGTGCGCCACGTACTGGCCGATCAGCGGATGGCCGAGCAGGTAGAGGTCGCCGATCGCGTCGAGCACCTTGTGGCGGACGAACTCGTTGTCGTAGCGCAGGCCTTCGCTGTTCAGCACGCGCACCTCGTCCAGCACGATCGCGTTCTGCAGGCTGCCGCCCAGGCCGAGCCCCGCGGCCCGCATCGCCTCGACGTCCTGCATGAAGCCGAAGGTGCGCGCGCGCGCGACCTCCTTCACGTACGAGTGGTGCGCGAAGTCGATGACGACGTGGCGGTTCTCCGACCCGAACACCGGGTGCGGGAAGTCGATCGTGAAGTCGAGGCGGAAGCCGTCGTGCGGCTCGAAGCGCGCCCACTTGTCGCCGTCGCGAACCTCGACCGGCGCGGCGATGCGGAGGTAGCGCTTGGGCGCGTCCTGCTCGACGATGCCGGCGCCCTGCAGCAGGAAGACGAACGGCCCCGCGCTGCCGTCCATGATCGGGATCTCGGGGCCGGCCACGTCGACGTGCAGGTTGTCGATGCCCAGGCCGGCGAGCGCGCTCAGCAGATGCTCGACCGTCGAGACCGCCGCGCCGGCGTGGTGCAGCGTCGACGACAGCCGGGTGTCGCCGACGTGCGTCGCGGTCGCCGGGACCGAGACCGGCGGCGAGAGATCGACCCGGTGGAACACGATGCCGGTGTCCGGCGGCGCCGGCCGCAGCACGAGGTCGACGCGCGCTCCGGTGTGGAGCCCGACGCCGGTCGTCCGGGCGGAGGCCTTGAGGGTGCGTTGACGGAGCATCGTGGTGGCGTGGACGCCCGCGGCAGGGGTTTGGTTCCGTCGTCGGCGCCGGACCCCGGGGAAAGCCCGGGGACTCTAGCACATCCGTCCGCCGACGCCCTCGTCAGTCGTGCTGCTTGCGCAGGAACGCCGGAATCTCGAGGTCCGTGGCGCCCGGGCCCGGGGCGGCGCCCACCGGCGGTCTCCGGCGGACCACGGCCGGCTTGTCGAGCTGGTCGTAGTCGATCGTCTCGACCGTCATCCCGAGGTTGTCGGTGCCCGTGCGCTCGACCACCTGCGGCTTCTCCAGCACCTGCAGCGAAGGACGCCTCGCCTGCGCCGCGGCGCCGCCCAGGCCGGTCGCGATCATCGTCACGCGCAGGTCCTCGGCCATCGCGTCGTCGATCACGGTGCCGACGATCACCATCGCGTCCTCGGCGGTGAACTCCTTGATGGTGTTCATCACGTCGTGGTACTCCTTCATCCGCAGGCTCGACGCGGCGGTGATGTTCACCAGCACGCCGCGCGCCCCGGCGAGGTTCACGTCCTCGAGCAACGGGCTCTTCACCGCCGCCTCGGCCGCCGCGCGCGAGCGCTCCGCGCCGTTCGCGGTCGCCGAGCCCATCATCGCCATGCCGACCTCGCTCATCACGGTGCGCACGTCGGCGAAGTCGACGTTGACGAGGCCGGGGTTGTTGATGACCTCGGCGATGCCGGCCACCGCGCCGTGCAGCACGTCGTTGGCGGCGGCGTAGGCGTCGAGCACCGACACGTCCTCGCCCAGCACCGCCATCAGCTTGTCGTTCGGGATGATGATGAGCGAGTCGACCTTCTTCTGGAGCTCCTCGACGCCCGATTGCGCGACCTTCCCGCGGCGCCCCTCGAACTTGAACGGGCGGGTGACCACGGCGACGGTGAGCACGCCGAGCTGCTTCGCGATGTCGGCGACCACCGGCGCGGCGCCCGTGCCGGTGCCCCCTCCCATGCCGGCGGTGATGAAGAGCATGTCCGCGCCTTCGATCAGCGCCGCGATGCGGTCGCGGTCCTCCATCGCCGCGTCGCGGCCGATCTCCGGCCTCGCGCCGGCGCCCAGCCCGCGGGTGAGCGCGGAGCCGAGCTGGAGCTGGGTGCGCGCCGACGAGCGCTTGAGCGCCTGCGCGTCGGTGTTGGCGCAGATGAACTCGACGCCCCCGAGGCCCTTCGCGATCATGTGCTCCACCGCGTTGCCGCCGCATCCGCCGACGCCGATGACCTTGATGATCGCGCCGTCGCCCGGTGTCTGGTCGATGATCTCGAACATGGAGTTACCCTTCCTTTCGCTGTCCAGAAGCATTTGTCGGTGGCGTCTCCGCCTTGTGGTCTGCCGCAACCCGCCGTCCCGTTCCGGCGGTCCCGCCTGCGTCCTTCGTCGCCTCGTCCCTTCGATCCTCGTGCCCCGTCTCCCGCGCGTGGCCGCCCGCGCGGCCGCGCGCCGTCAGAAATTCGCCTTGAACCACAGCTTCATGCGCTCGGCGACGCCGCCGATGCCCTTGACCTGCGCGCGCGCCGACTCGGCGCGCATCCACTGGTCGCGCCCGTGCATCAGGAGGCCGACCGCCGTCGAGTAGCGCGGGTTGCGCACGACGTCGGCGAGCCCGCCCATGTACTGCGGCGTGCCGATGCGGCACGGCAGGTGGAACACCTCTTCGGCGAGCTCGGCCATGCCCTGCAGCATCGCCGTGCCGCCGGTGATCACGATGCCCGACGACAGGAGCTCCTCGAAGCCCGAGCGGCGCAGTTCAGCCTGCACCAGCGTGTAGAGCTCCTCGATGCGCGGCTCGATCACCTCGGCCAGCATCGGGCGCGAGAGCTTGCGCGGCGCGCGCTCGCCCACGCCCGGCACCTCGACGACGTCTCCGGGATCGGCGAGCTGGCGCAGCGCAGAGCCGTGGCGGACCTTGAGTTCCTCCGCCTCCTTGGTCGGCGTGCGCAGCGTCATCGCGATGTCGTTGGTGACCTGATCGCCGGCGATCGGGATCACCGCCGTGTGGCGGATCGCGCCGCCGGTGAACACCGCGAGGTCGGTGGTCCCGCCGCCGATGTCCATCAGGCAGACGCCGAGGTCCTTCTCGTCGTCGTTCAGGACCGCCGCGGCGGAGGCGAGCGGCTGCAGCACGATGTCCGAGAGCTCGAGCCCGCTGCGGCGCACGCACTTCGCGACGTTCTCGACCGCGGACACCGCCCCGGTCACGATGTGGACCTTGACCTCGAGGCGCACGCCGCTCATCCCCAGCGGATCACGCACGCCGTCCTGCCCGTCGATGATGTATTCCTGCGGCAGGATGTGGAGGATCTGCTGGTCGTTGGGGATCGCGACCGCCTTCGCGGTCTCGATGACCCGGTCGATGTCGGCCTGCGCGACCTCGCCCTCCTTGATCGCGACCATGCCGCTCGAGTTGAGGCTGCGGATGTGGCTGCCCGCGATGCCGGTGGTCACCGACGCGATGCGGCAGTCGGCCATCAGTTCCGCCTCCTCCAGCACGCGCTGGATCGACCCCATCGTCGCCTCGATGTTGACGACCACGCCGCGCTTCAGTCCGCGCGAGGGCTGGGTGCCGAGCCCGATCACGTTGATCGCGCCCTCGGGCGAGACCTCGGCCACGATCGCGACGATCTTCGAGGTGCCGACGTCGAGGCCGACGACGAGGTTCTTGGCGTCCTTGACCATGCGTCCGGTCCTATCCCTGCGCCGCGCGCGCCGGCTTCTCGCGGAATCCCGGCACGCGCGCGGCGAATCCGTTGCGGTAGCGGAGGTCCACGTCGGTGGTGCGCGTTCCGGCGCGGGCGAGCGCTCCCACGGTGCGTCCGTACACGGCCGCGAAGCGCGCGAGCCGCGCGTCGACGTCGTCGCGCCCCAATTCGATCGACAGCGGCGCTTCGTCGCCGCCCACGCGGAGCCGCCAGCCGCCGCGCGCCGACAGCGCGAGCGCGCGCAGCTTGAGGCCGAGCGGCGCGAAGAGCGCGCTCCACTCGCGGTGGCGCGACGTCATCTCGGCGGCGCGCGCGTCGGGGCCGTCGAACTGGGGCAGGTCGCCGTCCCAGGCCGCGGCGAACACTTCGCCGCGCGGGTTCACCAGAGCGGCGTCTCCCCAGCGCGCGTACGGCACCTGCTCCTCGATCTCGATCTCGAGACGCCCCGGCCACTGGCGCCGCAGCGACGCCGAGCGCACCCAGGGCACCTTCGCGAGCGCTGTGCGGGCGCGCTCGAGGTCGAGCGTGAAGAACGTGCCGGCGAGGTCGGCGCGGATCGCCGCCTCGACGTGCGCGGGCTTCGCCCGCTCGAGCGGACCGGTGACCACGATCTCGCGGAACGCGAACGCGTCGTTCCGCGCGAGCCACGCGACCGCTCCCGCCGCGATCAGCAGCACCGCGATCGACGCGAGCGTCGCGGCGAGCGCGTTCAGCGCCTTCGGGTCATCCCACATGGGCCCCCCGCAGGATCTCGACGCACAGGTCGGGAAACGCGATGCCGGCCGCGCGCGCCGCCATCGGGACCAGGCTGTGGCCGGTCATTCCGGGCGAGGTGTTGAGCTCGAGGAACGACCACGACCCGTCGCTGCGCAGGATCAGGTCCAGGCGCCCCCAGCCGCTCGCGCCCAGGATCACGAAGGCCTCGAGCGCCTGGCGCCGGATCGCGTGCTCCACCGCGTCGGGCAGGCCCGCCGGACAGTGGTACTTCGTGTCGTCGCTGAAGTACTTGTGCTCGTAGTCGTAGTTGCCGCCCGGCGCCTCGATGCGGATGAGCGGCAGCGCACGGTCGCCCACGATCGACGCGGTGAGCTCCCGGCCCTCGACGAACTCCTCGGCCAGCACCAGCGCGTCGTGCTTCGCCGCCGCACCGATCGCCGCGGGGATCTCTCCATGGTCGACCGACGACACGCGGGTGATTCCGATCGTCGAGCCCTCGCGCGCGGGCTTCACGATCAGCGGCAGTCCGAGTTCGGCGACGAGCCGCATCGGGTCGGTCTTCGCGTCGACCACGCGGAACCGCGGCGTCGGGATGCCGGACGCGATCCAGACGAGCTTGGTGCGCCACTTGTCCATCGCCAGCGCGGACGCCATCACGCCGCTGCCGGTGTACGGGATGCCGAGCGTCTCGAGCGCGCCCTGCACGGTGCCGTCCTCGCCGAAGCGCCCGTGCAGCGCGATGAAGGCGCGCGCGAAGCCGTCGCGCTTCAATTCCCACAGGTCGCGCTCGGCCGGGTCGAACGGGTGCGCGTCGACGCCTCGCTCCCGCAGCGCCCCGAGCACGCCGTTGCCCGACATGAGCGAGACCTCGCGCTCGGCGGAAGGTCCGCCCATCAGGACCGCGACCTTGCCCATCGCCGCCGGGGTCATCGCGAGCCTCCGGTCCCGACGGGTTCGCCGACGATGCGGACCTCGGGTTCGAGCGCGACGCCGAATGTCGCCTGCACGACCGCGCGGACGTGCCCGATCAGCGCCTCGATGTCGGCGGCGCGCGCGCGCCCGCCCGGATTGACGATGAAGTTGGCGTGCATCTCGGAGACGTGCGCGCCGCCGATCGCGTGACCCTTGAGGCCCGCGGCCTCGATCAGGCGCGCGGCGTGATCGCCGGGCGGGTTGCGGAACACGCTGCCGGCGTTGGGCAGCGACAGCGGCTGCGACGCGATGCGCTTCGCGAGCAGTTCCCTGATCCGGGCGCGCGCCTTCGTCGCGTCGCCGGGGGCGAACGAGAGCCAGGCCGCGGTGAAGATGCCGTCGGGAGGCGAACCGTCGGCCCGGCGCAGGCTGCGATAGCCCGCGCGGTAGTCGTCACGCTGGCGCACTTCGAAGCGGCCGTCGCGCGAGAGCACCTCGACGCGCGCGACGTGGTTCCAGGTCTCGCCGCCGTAGCAGCCCGCGTTCATCGCGAGCGCGCCGCCCAGCGTGCCGGGGACGCCGGCCAGGAACGCGGCCTCCTCGCAACCGAGCCTCGCCGCGAGCCGCGCGACCTTCGGGCTCGCGACGTTCGCCTCGGCGTAGACGAGTCCGTCGGCGACCGCGAGCGCCGCGCCGGGATCGTGCATGATCACCACCGCGCCGCGCAGCCCTCCGTCGCGGATGAGCGTGTTGCTGCCGAGGCCGAGCACGTGGATCGGCATCGCTTCCGGGAGCTGGCGCACGAACGCGGCGAGGTCGTCGCGGTCCTCCGGACGGAACAGGAGGTCCGCGCGGCCGCCGGCGCGCCAGCTCGTGTGGCGCGCGAGCGGCACGTGGTGCTCGATCCTGCCGCGCAGCCCGGTGAGGGCCAGGCCGGTGTCTTCGCTCATACGGCCTCCGCGGCGAGTTGCGGCGCGACCTGGCCGA
This sequence comes from Burkholderiales bacterium, assembly GCA_020847675.1. Lineage (GTDB taxonomy): Bacteria > Pseudomonadota > Gammaproteobacteria > Burkholderiales > Casimicrobiaceae > VBCG01. The sequence goes on from JADLBN010000256.1 coordinate 6,114, forward strand.
TCGAGCCGGCGCCCATCGTGAGCACGACGTCGCCGTCGCGCGCCACGGCGCGCACCGCGTCGGCGACGCCCGCGACCTCCTCGACGAACAGCGGCTCGACCCTGCCGCCGACGCGGACCGCACGGGCGAGCGCGCGCCCGTCGGCCGCGACGATCGGCGGCTCGCCGGCGGGATACACGTCGGTGAGCACCAGCGCGTCGACCGACGAGAGCACCGCGGCGAAGTCCTCGAACAGGTCGCGCGTGCGCGTGTAGCGGTGCGGCTGGAACGCGAGCAGCAGGCGGCGGCCGGGGAAACTCCCGCGCGCGGCGTCCAGCACGGCGGCGATCTCGGCCGGATGGTGGCCGTAGTCGTCGATCAGCTCGATCCGGCGGTTGCCGGGGAGCGCGACTTCGCCGTAGCGCTGGAACCTGCGGCCCACGCCCTTGAAGCCCGCGAGCGCGCGCACGATGGCGGCGTCGGGCACGCCGACCTCGCGTCCCACCGCGATCGCGGCCAGCGCGTTGCGGACGTTGTGCACGCCCGGCAGCGCGAGCTCGACCGCGAGGGGGGGAGCGCCCGCCGTGGCGGCGACGAAGCGCATGTGTCCCCCGGCGTGGGCGACGTCGACCGCGCGCAGCCCCGCGTCGGCGGCAAGTCCGTAGCCGACGACCGGCATGGTGACCGCCGGCAGGAGCGAGCGCACGGTGTCGTCGTCCACGCACAGCACGGCCACGCCCCAGAACGGCAGGCGCTGCACGAAGTCCACGAAGGCGCGCTCGAGGCGCGCGACGTCGTGGCCGTAGGTCTCCATGTGGTCGCGGTCGATGTTGGTGACCACCGCGACCGTCGGCGTGAGGTGCAGGAACGACGCGTCCGACTCGTCCGCTTCCGCCACGAGATAGTCGCCGGACCCGAGGCGCGCGTTCGCACCGGCCGCGAGCAGCCGGCCGCCGATCACGAAGGTCGGGTCGAGCCCGCCCTCGGCCAGCACCGACGCGACGAGGCTCGTCGTGGTGGTCTTGCCGTGGGTGCCGGCGACGGCGATGCCCTGCTTGAAGCGCATCAGTTCGGCGAGCATCAGCGCGCGCGGCACCACCGGCACGCGCAGTTCGCGCGCGGCGACGACCTCGGGATTGTCCGGAGCCACCGCCGACGACACGACGACCGCGTCGGCCCGCGCCACGTGGGCCGCCGCGTGGCCCACGTCGACCCGGATGCCGAGCGAGGCGAGCCTGCGCGTCACCGCGCTCTGCGCGAGGTCGGAGCCCGACACCTCGTAGCCCTGCGTGGCGAGCACCTCGGCGATGCCGCTCATGCCGGAGCCGCCGATCCCGACGAAGTGCACGCGCCGCACCTTGTGCTTCATGCGGGTGCTCCCGCGAGTTCGAGGCACACGCCCGCCACCCGCTCGGCCGCGCCCGACCGGCCGCAGCCGCGCGCGGCCACCGCCATCGCCAGCGCCTTCGGGCGGTCCATCGCCGCCACGACCGCCGCGAGGCGCTCGGGCGTGAGTTCGTCCTGCGCGATGCGCGTCGCGCCCCCCGCGCGCACCAGGAGTTCCGCGTTCGCGGTCTGCTCGTCGGCGATCGCTCCCGGCAGCGGCACGATCAGCGCACCGAGGCCCACGGCCGCGAGTTCGGAGACCGTCAGCGCGCCGCCGCGTGCGATCGCGAAGTCCGCCCACGCGTAGCGCGAGGCCATGTCGTCGACGAACGCGACGCACTCTGCGGCAACGCCCGCGTCGCGGTAGGCCGCCCCGAGCGCATCGAGATGCTTCGCGCCGGCCTGGTGCAGCACCTCGGGACGCGCGTCCGCGGGAAGCCTCGCGAGCGCGGCCGGCACGCGCTCGTTGATGCCCTGCGCGCCGAGGCTGCCGCCGAGCACGACGAGGCGCAGCGGCCCCGAGCGTCCCGCGAATCGCTCGGCGGGCGGCGGCACCGCGGCGATCGCGTCGCGCAGCGGATTGCCCGTCCACTCGACGATCTTCGCGTGCGCTCCGCGCATCGCGTCGGGGAAGCCGAGCAGCACGCGGTCCGCGCCCCACGCGAGCACCCGGTTCGCGAGGCCGGCTACCGCGTTCGAGTCGTGCAGCACCAGCGGGCGCCCGGTCGCGACGGCCATCAGCGCGCCGGGAAACGAAGCGAATCCGCCGAGCCCCAGCACGACGTCCGGCTTGCGACGGCGAAGGATCGACCAGGCCTCGACGCAGGCGGCGAAGAGCGCGTACGGTCCCAGGAGCAGCGTCTTCAGGCCCTTGCCGCGCACGCCGCGGAACGAGACCGGCTCGAACGCGACGCCGTGCTTCGGCACCAGGTCGGCCTCCATGCCCTCGCGCGTGCCGACCCAGAACACGTCCGCGCCGCGCTCTGCGAGCTTCGCCGCGACCGCGAGACCCGGAAACACGTGCCCGCCCGTTCCGCCGGTGGTGATCATCACGGTGGCCCTCACACCGCGTATCCGGAAAGGAGCCGCCGGTTCTCGTAGTCGACGCGCAGCAGGATCGCGACCGCTACGCAGTTCGCGACGATGCCCGAGCCGCCGAAGGACAAGAGCGGGAGCGTGAGGCCCTTGGTGGGCAGCACCCCCATGTTCACGCCGATGTTGATGAACGCCTGGATGCCGATCCACACGCCGATGCCCTGTGCGGCGAGCGCGGCGAACGGCCGGTCGAGCCGCACCGCCTGCCGCCCGATCGCCCACGCGCGGTAGACGAGCCACGAGAACAGCGCGAGCACGACCGCGACGCCGGCGAAGCCGAGTTCCTCGGCGATCACCGCGAGCAGGAAGTCGGTGTGCGCCTCGGGCAGGTAGAGGAGCTTCTCGAC
>JADLBN010000257.1 GCA_020847675.1 Burkholderiales bacterium
GGCTACATCTCGCCCTACTTCATCAACAACCCGGACAAGCAGGTCGCGGTCCTCGAGGACCCGTACATCCTGCTGCACGACAAGAAGATCTCGAACATCCGCGAACTGCTGCCGGTGCTCGAGCAGGTAGCGAAGGCGGGCAAGCCGCTGCTCATCGTCGCCGAGGACGTCGACGGCGAGGCGCTCGCGACGCTGGTCGTGAACAACATCCGCGGCATCCTCAAGACCGTCGCGGTCAAGGCGCCGGGCTTCGGCGACCGCCGCAAGGCGATGCTGGAAGACATCGCGATCCTGACCAACGGGACCGTGATCGCCGAGGAAGTGGGCCTCAAGCTCGAGAACGCGACGATCAAGGATCTCGGCCGCGCGAAGCGGGTCGAAGTCGCGAAGGAGGACACCACGGTCATCGACGGCGCCGGCGAGAAGGCGTCGATCGAGGCGCGCGTGAAGAACATCCGCACGCAGATCGAGGAGGCCACCTCCGACTACGACAAGGAGAAGCTGCAGGAGCGCGTCGCGAAGCTGGCCGGCGGTGTCGCGGTCATCAAGGTCGGCGCGGCCACCGAAGTCGAGATGAAGGAGAAGAAGGCCCGCGTCGAGGACGCGCTGCACGCGACCCGTGCCGCGGTCGAGGAAGGCATCGTGCCCGGGGGCGGCGTCGCGTACCTGCGCGCCCGTGCGCACCTCAAGTCCCTGAAGGGCGCGAACCCCGACCAGGACGCCGGCATCAAGATCGTGCTCCGCGCCGTCGAGGAGCCGCTCCGCATGATCGTCGCGAACGCCGGCGAAGAGCCGTCGGTCGTCGTGAACAAGATCGTCGAGGGCAAGGGCAACTTCGGCTTCAACGCGGCCACCGGCGAGTACGGCGACCTGGTCGAGATGGGTGTGCTCGACCCGACCAAGGTCACCCGCTACGCGCTGCAGAACGCGGCCTCGGTCGCGTCGCTGATGCTGACGACCGACGCGATGGTCGCCGAACTGCCCAAGGACGAGAAGCCGATGGGCGGCGGAGGCATGGGCGGCATGGGCGGCATGGGCGACATGGACATGTAGTCCAGGCATCAGGGATCAGGGATCGGGCATCAGCAAGAGCCCGATCCGACGCTCCCCGCAGGATCGGAAGCCCGGCGAGAGCCGGGCTTCTTTTTTTCGGGTCACGATCGGGCCTGTCGTCTGCCGAAGCCGGAACCCGGGCCAGCCCCGACTTGCCCGGAGAACGGAAAGCCGGGTCTTTGACCCGGCTGCCTTTCCAATGCGACCGGATCGCGCGCCCGTGTCACGGTCCCAAGGAGGTTCAAGGGTCCCTTGAAACGGCAGGTGCGTACACTATAATGAACGTGTATTGTTAAAGGAACAGTCATGCTCGCAAGGATCTATGGCGAGTTCGTCCGTGGTCAGCGCCTCGGCAAGGGTATGTCCCAGGCCGACTTGGCCAGGAAGGCGAAGGTTTCCCGCTCGTTGCTTTCGCGCTTGGAGCGAGGGGGTGCGGACGTCGTGCAGACCGACACGCTGGATCGGCTGTTCGAAGCCCTTGGGAGTCACCCGCCGTTCGGCAGCGGGCCAATGGACGCCCGCAGGCAGGCGCGGCTCGCGCAAGAACGCAGAGCCGAACAGAACCGGACCCGTCATTTGCGTCTGGCAATCGATCTTGCCGGCGATGAGCGCGCGGCTGCCGGGCAGGTGGCGAAGGCCAGGGAACGCGTCGACCTGTGGCGCCGCAACAATAGTTGCAGCCCACGGTACATCGACCGTTGGGCCGAGGTGCTCGATCTGCCGCCGCGAAAGCTGGCGAAGGCCATGGCTTCGTTCGGCGAATGGGAGGACGCGCTGTTCCAGAACTCGCCCTGGTCCTGGGCATGGAGCTAGCGGACCTCGCGACGCTCTTCAAGGAGGCGCGCCGTCAGACCCATCACGACGAATTCGTCGTGGTCGGAAGTCTCTCGGCGCTGGGGGTGCTCGACCCGGGCAACTTGCCGCCGCGCATGCTCATGTCGATCGACGTCGACTGCTACACGCCGAAGGATCCGGGCCGCATCTTCGAGCTCGAAGCCGAGCTTGGCCAGGGAAGCAGGTTCGAAGCCGACCACGGGTACTACCTCGACCCGATTTCGCCCGACCTGCCGACGTTGCCGGACAACTGGCGGCACCGTTTGGTTCGGGTGCCGCTGGATGAAGGAATCGTGGTCTTCTTCCTCGATCCGAACGATGCTGCCGTGTCGAAGTACGCGCGTGGAGAGCCGCGTGACCGTGAGTGGATTCGCGCGGGATTGGAAGCTGGAGTACTGAGCGCCGGGGTGATTGCGAGTCGCTTCCGCGAGACCGCGTTCCTCGATGACGACGAGAAGGCACGCGCGCTGGCGGCTTTGGCGGAGGATCGCAGCTAGCTCTGTCTGCGACTCGGGACGACGGCACACCCACGCAGGCGGTTCGGGCGCGGGGCAGGTGGGCGAACTCGCGATGTGGCAACATGGCGGCGGCCACCCCCCCGGCCGCCGCAGGCCCGGGCCCTGCACCCTTGCTCCGCTTCATTCTCACCCGCGCCTCCCTCGTCATCCCGACGTTCATCGGGATGACGCTGCTCGCGTTCTTCCTGATCCGGCTCGTCCCCGGCGACCCGATCGAGACGCTCGCGGGCGAGCGCGGCATCGACGCGGCGCGGCACGAGAAGCTCCTCAAGGAATACGGCCTCGACCGGCCGATGCTCGTCCAGTACGGCATCTACATCGGCCGCGTGCTGAAGGGCGACCTCGGGCGGTCGATGATCACCCACGAGCCGGTCGTGAAGGAGTTCGTCGAGCTCTTTCCCGCGACGATCGAACTCGCGCTGTGCGCGATCGCGTTCGCGCTCCTCGTGGGCATTCCGGCCGGCATGGTGGCCGCCGTGCGGAGGAACTCGATCTTCGACCACGGCGTGATGGGCGTCTCGCTCACCGGCTATTCGATGCCGATCTTCTGGTGGGGCCTCCTGCTGATCCTCCTGTTCTCGGTGCAACTCGGATGGACGCCGGTCTCCGGCCGCATCGACGTCAAGTATTTCGTCGAGCCGGTCACCGGCTTCCTCACGATCGACTCGCTCCTGTCCGACGAGAAGGGCGCGTTCGCATCGGCGGTCTCGCACCTGATCCTGCCGGCGATCGTGCTGGGCACCGTCCCGCTGGCGGTGATCGCGCGCATGACGCGCAGTTCGATGCTCGAGGTGCTGGGCGAGGACTACATCCGCACCGCGCGCGCGAAGGGGCTGCCGCCGCGGCGGGTGATCGCGCTGCACGCGTTCCGCAACGCGCTGATCCCGGTCGTCACGGTGATCGGACTGCAGGTCGGCGTGCTGTTCACCGGCGCGATCCTGACCGAGACGATCTTCTCGTGGCCTGGCGTGGGCAAGTGGCTGATCGAGGCGATCAACCGGCGCGACTACCCGGTGCTGCAGGGCGGACTGCTGCTGCTCGGCGTCGTGGTGATGCTGGTCAACCTGCTGGTGGACCTCGCCTACGGCGTCATCAACCCGCGCATCCGGCACGCGAAATGACCGCCGAAGCCCTCGCTCCCGTCACCGGTGCGGCGCGCGCACCGCAGGGGCCGCTGCGCGAGTTCTGGGGTTACTTCAGCGCCAACCGCGGTGCGCTGGCGGGACTCGTGATCGTGGTCGCGGTGCTGCTGATGGCCGCGTTCGCCGATTTCCTCGCGCCCTGGCCGCCCGATCTCACCAACAACGCAGCGTTCCTGAAGCCGCCCGCGTGGCAGGCCGGCGGCTCGTGGGCGTATCCGCTGGGCACCGACGCGATCGGACGCGACATGCTGTCGCGGCTCATCCACGGCGCGCGGCTGTCGCTCTTGATCGGCATGGCGGTCGTGGCGATCTCGATCGCGACCGGCATCGTGCTGGGGCTCGTCGCGGGCTACGTCCGCGGGGTCACCGAGATCGCGATCATGCGGCTCATGGACATCATCCTGACGCTGCCGTCGCTCCTGCTCGCGATCGTGATCGTCGCGATCCTCGGGCCGGGCCTCATGAACGCGATGCTGGCGGTCGCGATCGTCGTGCTCCCGCACTACGTCCGGATCACGCGCGCTTCGGTCATCGCCGAGATGTCGCGCGACTACGTGACCGCCGCACGGGCGACCGGAGCCGGTCGCCTTCGCCTGATGTTCAACGAGGTGCTGCCCAACTGCGCTGCGCCGCTCATCGTGCAGGCAACGCTCGGCGTGTCGACCGCGATCCTCGACGCCGCGGCGCTCGGGTTCCTCGGCCTGGGCGCGCAGCCGCCGGCGCCGGAGTGGGGGACGATGCTCGCCGACGCGCGCGAGTTCGTGCTTCGCGCGTGGTGGGTGGTGACCTTCCCGGGCCTCATGATCCTGGTCACGGTGCTCGCGTTCAACCTGCTGGGCGACGGGCTGCGCGACGCGCTCGACCCCAAGCTCAAGCGATAGCGCCCTGCCATGGCCCTGGTCGACATCGAGGACCTGCACGTCGAGTTTCCGTCGCACGCGGGCGTGATGCGCGCGGTCGAGGGCGTGAGCCTCGCGGTCGACGAGGGCGAGGTGCTCGGCATCGTCGGCGAATCGGGCTCGGGCAAGAGCGTGTCGATGCTCGCGCTGATGGGGCTGGTCGCGGCTCCGGGACGGGTGCGCGCTGGTCGGCTCGCGTTCGCCGGGCGCGACCTGCTGCGTGCGAGCGAGCGTGAGCGGCGTGCGATCGTCGGCAAGGACGTCGCGATGATCTTCCAGGAGCCGACGACGAGCCTCAACCCCTGCTTCACGATCGGCTTCCAGTTGACCGAGTCGCTGCGGCAGCATCTCGGCATGGACGCTCGCGCGGCGCGCAACCGCGCGGTCGAGTTGCTCGAACAGGTCGGCATCCCGGCCGCCGCTTCGCGGCTGAAGGACTTTCCGCACCAGATGTCCGGCGGCATGAACCAGCGGGTGATGATCGCGATGGCGATCGCGTGCGACCCGCGCCTCCTCATCGCGGACGAACCGACGACGGCCCTCGACGTCACGATCCAGGCGCAGATCCTCGACCTCCTGCGCGATCTGCAGCGCACGCGCGGCATGTCGCTCGTGCTCGTCACCCACAACATGGGCGTGGTCGCCGAGATGGCGCGGCGCGTCGCCGTGATGTACGCGGGCCAGGTCCTCGAGGAGGCCCCCGCCGAGACGCTGTTCGCGAGGCCGCGCCACCCGTACACCGCGGCGCTGCTCGCGGCGATGCCGGAGCGCAGCACCGGGCGATCGCGCCTCGCGACGATTCCCGGCGTGGTGCCGGGGCTCCACGACCGTCCGGACGGCTGCCTGTTCGCGCCGCGGTGCGCATTCGCGACCAGGCGATGCCTGGCGGAACGCCCGGACCTCGAAGGTGCCGCGGGCGACCGGGTCCGTTGTCACTACCCGATGGACGAGCCCGGGCGCGACGCCGCGATCGCACGCGACGGCCCGGTTCAGGTCGAGGGCGCCGACGCGTGAACGCCGCCGCCGTTCCGCGGACTCCTGCCGCACCCGCCCGCGTGCCGGCCGGCCCGGTCGTCGTCGCGCGCGACGTCACGCGCGTGTACGAGATCCGGCACGGGGCGTTCCGCGAGCGCGCCCGCCTTCAGGCGGTGGGCGGCGTGTCGTTCACGCTCGACGCGGGGCGGACGCTCGCGGTGGTGGGCGAGTCGGGTTGCGGGAAGTCGACGCTCGCGCGCGTCGTCTCGCTGCTGGAAGCTCCGACCTCCGGAGCGCTCGCGCTCGCGGGCGTCGACGTGGTGCGCGCTGCGCCGGGCGCGAGGGCCGCGCTGAGGAAATCGGTGCAGATGGTGTTCCAGAATCCCTACGGCTCGCTCAATCCGCGCAAGAAGATCGGCGCGATTCTCGAGGCGCCGCTCGAGATCAACACCACGCTCGCGCAGGCCGAGCGCGCGGAGCGGGCGAAGGCGATGCTCGCGCGCGTGGGGCTGCGCCCCGAGCATTACGTGCGCTACCCGCACATGTTCTCGGGCGGCCAGCGCCAGCGCATCGCGATCGCGCGCGCGCTCATGCTCTCGCCCGCGCTGGTCGTCGCCGATGAACCGGTGTCCGCGCTCGACGTGTCGGTGCAGGCCCAGGTGCTGAACCTGATGGCCGACCTGCAGGACGAACTCGGCTTGGCCTACCTCTTCATCTCGCACGACCTGGGCGTCGTGCGGCACATCGCCGACGAGGTGCTGGTGATGTACCTCGGCCTCGCGATGGAGCAGGGGCCGGTCGGCTCGATCTTCGCTCGCCCGCTGCACCCCTACACGCAGGCGCTGCTCGCGTCGGTTCCGGCCATGGCGGGGGCAGCGCGAGCCCGGCGGGAGCCCCTGAAGGGCGAGTTGCCCTCCCCATTGAACCCGCCCGCAGGTTGTGTATTCTCCACCCGCTGCCCGCATGCGCAGGCGCGATGCCAGGCGGAACGCCCGGCGGCGCGTGCGGTCGAAGGCCGGCAGGTTGCCTGCCATTTCGCTGAAACGATCACCCCGGCCCGGCCCTGACGGACGGCAGTCGACCGATCCGCGGTCCCCGGGCCCCATCCCTGGAGGTTTGCAATGAAGCCAGCCCACCCGGCCCGCCGAGCCCGCCTCGCCGGCGCCGTCCTTTCCACCCTCGCCGTCTCGGCGTTCTGCGCGGCCGGTCCGCTCGCCGCGAAGACGCTGGTCTATTGCTCGGAAGGCAGCCCCGAGAATTTCTACCCGGCGGTCAACACCACCGGCACGTCGTTCGACGCCAACAGCCAGATCTACAGCCGGATCGTCGACTTCGAGCGCGGCGGCACCAGCGTCGTTCCGGGGCTCGCCCAGAAGTGGGACATCTCGCCCGACGGCACCGTCTACACGTTCCACCTGCGCAAGGGCGTGAAGTGGCACAACCACCGCGACTTCAAGCCCACGCGGGACATGAACGCCGACGACATCATCTTCAGCATCGAGCGGCAGTGGAAGGAGTCGAACCCCTACTTCAAGGTGACGAGTTCCAACCACTCGTACTTCAACGACATGGGGCTGCCGAAGCTCCTCAAGTCGGTCGAGAAGGTGGACGACTACACGGTGCGCGTAACGCTCAACCGACCCGAGGCCCCGTTCCTGTCCGACCTCGCGATGGAGTACGCCGGCATCCAGTCGAAGGAGTACGCCGACGCGATGCTGAAGGCGGGAACGCCCGAGAAGCTCGACCAGGAGCCGATCGGCACCGGGCCGTTCTACCTCGTCCGCTACGTGAAGGACGCGATCATCCGCTACAAGGCGTTCCCGCAGTTCTGGGGCGGCAAGGCGAAGATCGACGACCTGATCTTCGCGATCACGCCGGATGCGTCGGTCCGCTGGGCGAAGCTGCAGAAGGGCGAGTGCCACGTGATGCCCTACCCGAACCCGGCCGACCTCGAAGCGATGCGCAAGGACCCGAACGTCAAGGTGCTCGAGCAGCCCGGCTTGAACGTCGGCTACCTCGCCTACAACACGCAGAAGAAGCCGTTCGACGACGTGCGCGTGCGCAAGGCCGTCGACATGGCGATCAACAAGAAGGCGATCATCGACGCCGTCTACCTGTCGGCGGGCATTCCGGCGATCAACCCGATTCCGCCCACGATGTGGTCGTACAACAAGTCGATCAAGGACGACCCCTACGATCCGGCGGCCGCGAAGAAGCTCCTCGCCGAGGCCGGATACCCGAACGGGTTCACCACCGACCTGTGGGCGATGCCGGTGCAGCGTCCCTACAACCCGAACGCGCGGCGGATCGCCGAACTGATGCAGGCGGATCTCGACAAGGTCGGCATCAAGGCGGAGATCAAGAGCTTCGAGTGGGGCGAGTACCGCAAGCGCATGCAGGCGGGCGAGCACCAGATGGGGATGCTGGGCTGGACCGGCGACAACGGCGATCCGGACAACTTCCTGCACACGCTGCTGGGCTGCGACGCGGCGAAGACCAACGGTTCGAACGTCGCGAAGTTCTGCTACCAGCCGTTCGAGGAGCTCGTGCTCAAGGCGAAGACGCTCTCCAACGTGAAGGAGCGGACCGCGCTGTACGAGAAGGCGCAGGTGATCTTCAAGGAGCAGTCGCCGTGGTTCACGATCGCGCACGCGGTGCAGTTGAAGCCGGTCCGCAAGGAGGTGGTCGACTTCAAGCTCTCGCCGTTCGGCCGTCACACGTTTTATGGGGTTGACATCAAGGAGTGAGCGCGCGCGAAGCCTGCCGGCCGCGCGCGCTGGAAAAATCACGACGCTGACTGCCTGACGTAGAAGCTGATCGGTGGGAAAACCGCGGGCGGAGCCCGTCGGTTTTCCTCGGGCACGAAGGGAAGCGGCCGCACGGGA
>JADLBN010000258.1 GCA_020847675.1 Burkholderiales bacterium
CCGCGCTCGGTGATCTGCTCGCCGAGCCACATCAGGAACATCGTGCCGGTGACCAGCGTGACCGTCGAGATCAGCCGGAAACCGAGGCCCGGGTCGAGCACCAGCCCGGCCTGGGATTCGAGCGCGAGCGAGATGCCCAGCGCCTGGAACAGCGACAGCCCGAGCGTCGCATAGCGGGTGTACTGGGTGATCTTGCGCCGGCCCGCCTCGCCTTCCTTCTTGAGCGCCTCGAGCGACGGGACGACCACCGTGCAGAGCTGCATGATGATCGACGCCGAGATGTAAGGCATGATCCCGAGCGCGAAGATCGAGAAGCGCGACAGCGCTCCCCCGGAGAAAACGTTGAACAGGCCGAGGATGCCGTCCTGCTGCGACCGGAACAGGTCCTCGAGAACCTGCGAGTTGATGCCCGGCACCGGGATGTGGGTCCCGACCCGGTAGACGACCAGCGCGCCCAGCAGGAACCACAGCCGCCGCTTGAGGTCGGCGTACCGCGAACCGCTCTTCAGCGCAGGATTGACCGTCGTCGCCACGTCGCGTTTTCCCGGGCCCTCGTCAGGCCACGCTGCCGCCGGCAGCTTCGATCGCCGCCTTGGCACCCTTGGTCGCCAGCACGCCCGAGAGCTTCACCGCCTTCTCGAGCTTGCCCGTCTTGATCACCTTCGCCGACTTCGCCGTGACCGGCACGACGCCCGCCGCCTTGAGGGCGATTAGGTCGATCTCCGAGACCGGCAGCCGGGCGAGCTCGGACAGCCGCACCTCGGCGGTGTCGTCGCGCGACATCGAGACGAAGCCGCGCTTCGGCAGCCGGCGCTGCAGCGGCATCTGGCCGCCCTCGAAGCCGGTCTTGTGGTAGCCGCCCGAGCGGGCCTTCTGGCCCTTGTGCCCGCGACCGGCGGTCTTGCCCGAGCCCGAGCCGATGCCGCGCGCGACGCGCTTGCGCGCCTTCCTGCTGCCCGCCGCCGGCTTGATCGTGTTGAGTCGCATGCTTCGCTCCGCTGCCCAGGGCCTAGCCGGTGACCTTCACCAGGTAGGAGACCTTGTTGACCATGCCGCGCACCGACGGCGTGTCCTCCACCTCGACCGTGTGGTTGGTCCACTTGAGGCCGAGACCGCGCACCGTGGCGCGGTGGTCGCCGCGCGTGCGCGGGAGACCGCGCACCAGCGTGACCTTCATCGTCTTCTTCGCGCCCATCGTCACGCCTCCAGGATCTCGTCGACCGTCTTGCCGCGCTTGGCCGCGATGTCCGCCGGCGCGTTGATCGCCTCGAGCGCGTTCAGCGTCGCGCGCACCACGTTGTACGGGTTGGTCGGGCCGTGGCACTTGGCGAGCACGTTGGTGACGCCGACCACGTCGCACACCGCGCGCATCGCGCCGCCGGCGATCACGCCGGTGCCATCCGAGGCGGGCTGCATGTAGACGCGCGTCGAGCCGTGCCGGCCCACGACCGCGTGATGGAGCGTGCCCTTCTTGAGGCGAACCTTGCGCAGGTTGCGGCGCGCTTCCTCCATCGCCTTCTGCACGGCGACCGGCACTTCCTTCGCCTTGCCCTTGCCCATGCCGACGCGACCGTCGCCGTCGCCCACGACGGCCAGCGCCGCGAACGCCATGATGCGTCCACCCTTCACCACCTTGGTGACACGGTTGATGCTGATCATCTTCTCCCGCAGGCCGTCGCCGCGATCGTCCGCCTGTTGCTGCCGGGGGGAGTTGCTACGTGGGTTCGCCATGGCTTCCGATTCCCTAGAACTTGAGGCCGCCTTCGCGCGCCGCCTCGGCGAGCGCCTTCACGCGCCCGTGGAAGCGGTAGCCCGAGCGGTCGAACGCGACCTGTTCGATGCCGAGCGCCTTCGCGCGCTCGGCGATGCGCTTGCCGACCACCGCCGCCGCGGCGGCGTTGCCGCCGTTCTTCAGGTCCTTGCGCACCTCGCCCTCGAGCGTCGACGCGCTCGCGAGCACGCGGTCGCCTTCCGGCGCCACGATCTGCGCGTAGATGTGCGCGTTCGACCGGCTGACGACGAGCCGCGTCGCGCCCTGGAGGGCGATGCGGATCCGCGTCTGGCGCGCGCGGCGGATGCGGGACTGATTCTTGTTCATCGTGGCACCTTGCGACGGTCGGTTACTTCTTCTTCGTTTCCTTGAGCACGACGCGCTCGTCGGCGTAGCGCACGCCCTTGCCCTTGTAGGGTTCGGGCGGCCGGTAGGCGCGGATCTCCGCGGCGACCTGGCCGACCTGCTGCTTGTCGATGCCCTTGATCACGATGTCGGTCTGGACCGGCGTCTCGGCCTTGACGCCCTTCGGGAGCACGTGCACGACCGGGTGCGAGAAGCCGAGCGACAGGCTGACCTTGTCGCCGGACGCCTGCGCCCGGAAGCCGACGCCGACCAGCGAGAGCTTCTTCTCGAAGCCCTGCGAGACGCCGCGGACCATGTTCGCGAGGAGCGCGCGCGTCGTGCCGTGCAGCGCGCCCGCCTCGGGGGACGAGGCCTTGCACACGATCGACTCGCCGCTCTTCTCGACCGTGACGCCGGCCGCGACGCGGCGCGAGAGCGAGCCCAGCGGACCCTTCACGGTGATCTCGTCGCCGGCGATGGTCACGTCGACCTTCGCGGGCAGCGCAATGGGGAGGTTGCCGATGCGGGACATGGGAGCTCCGTTACGCGACGATGCAGAGGACTTCGCCTCCGACGCCGGTGGCCCTCGCCTTGCGGTCGGTCATCACGCCGCGCGAGGTCGACACGATCGCGATGCCCAGCCCGTTCATCACGCGCGGCATCTCGTCCTTGCCGCGGTAGATGCGCAGGCCCGGCGAGCTCACCCGCTCGATCTTCTCGATCACCGGGCGGCCGGCGTGGTAGCGCAGCGCGATCTCGAGGACCGGCTTGGCCGATTCGCCCCCCAGCTTGAAGCCGTCGATGTAGCCCTCGTCCTTGAGGACCCTGGCGATCGCGACCTTCACCTTGGACGAGGGCATCTCGACCGTGGCTCGCTCGATCATCTGCGCATTCCGGATGCGCGTCAGCATGTCGGCGATGGGATCAGTCATGCTCATGCTTCACCTCACCTGCATCCGTTACCAGCTGGCCTTGACGACGCCGGGCACCTCGCCGCGCATGATGAAATCGCGCAGCTTGCTGCGGCCGAGGCCGAACTTCGAGTAGACACCGCGCGGGCGGCCGGTGAGCGAGCAGCGGCTGCGCACCCGGGTCGGGTTCGCGTTGCGCGGGAGCTGCTGGAGCTTCAGCCGCGCCGCGTAGCGCTCCTCGTCGGAGACGCGGGCGTTGTCGACGATCGCTTCGAGCGCCGCGCGGCGCTTCGCGTACTTCGCGACCAGCTTCTGGCGCGTCTCGTTGCGGTTGATCACAGC
>JADLBN010000259.1 GCA_020847675.1 Burkholderiales bacterium
AGTCCCTGGGAGAACTGGATGTAGGCTTCCGGACTGCTCATCTGAGGCGCGTTACAGAACGACAGGACGCCGCGCAGATGCGACTGGGCGAGAGCGGTGCCGATCGCGCCGATCGAGCAGCCGATCACGGCGGAAGGCTTGCCGGTGAAAGAGTTCTGGCCCCAGGGGCGGCTCGCCCAGTCGATCGCGTTCTTGAGGCCGCCGGGAATCGACCGGTTGTACTCGGGCGTCACGAACAGCAGCGCATCGGCCTCCGCGATCGCCTTCTTGAATGCTCGCGCGACCGGCGGGTAATCCGCGTCGTAGTCGTAGCTGTAGATCGGAAGATCGCGGAACACGATCTCCGCGAAGCTGAGATTGGGAGGGGCGAGCTTCACCAGTGCCTTCGCCAGGCGGCGATTGATCGAGGCGGTGGCGAGGCTGCCGACGAAATAGCCGACCTTGAACGCAGTCATGGGATTCTCCGCGGGCAGACAGGAGCCTCCATCATAGCCTCACGCGGCGCGTCGATGTCTTCGCCGTGCAATCGACGCGGCAACCGCAGAAGCACCGTTGCGCGACGGGAAGCCGCTGTCGCGGGGGCGGGAAGCGCAGCGGGAACGGCGCGCTGCGGGCCCGTCACCACGGGTAACGACGCGCTCGCGGCGTTCCCCGGCGCGACGCTGCGGCCCCGGTGGCCGGGCCTGTGGACATGTCTTGGGGGTTCGCGAATACTCGCGCCGTTCGCCCACGAGGGAGAGCCCCATGTCCGGCAAAGCCGCGCACAGGCAGGACCGGGTCGGGCGTCGAGCGTTCGCGGGCGCGCTCGCGCTCGCCGTGGCGGCTGTCGCGGGCTGCGCGCCGGTCGCGCAGCGGCCCCCGGCCGCGGACGGCCCGGTCGCGGTCACGGTCGTGCACCTGAACGACGTCTACGAGATCCTCCCGGTCGAAGGAGGGAAGGCGGGCGGACTCGCCCGCGTCGCCACCGTCGTGCGCGAGGCGAAGAAGTCCGGTGCTCCGGTGCTGACCACGCTCGGTGGCGACTACCTGTCGCCGTCGGCGATCGGCACCGCGATCGTGGACGGGCGTCCGCTCGCCGGAAGGCAGATGGTCGACGTGCTGAACGCGGTGGGCCTCGACTGGGCGACGTTCGGCAACCACGAGTTCGACGTCTCCGAGGCGGCGTTCCGCGCGCACCTCGCGCAGGCGAAGTTCCGCATCGTCTCGTCCAACGTCACCGACGCGGCGGGCCAGCCGTTTCCCGGCGTGCCGACCTCCGCGGTCGTGCCGTTCGAGGCGGGCGGCAGGACCGTGAAGTTCGGCTTCATCGGCATCACCATGGACGCGAACGCGCGGCCCTGGGTCCGCTACCGCGACGCCATCGCGGCGGCGAAGGAGGAGGTCGCGAAACTCCGCGGCCGGGTCGACGCGATCGTCGCGCTGACCCATCTGTCGATCGAGCAGGACACCGAACTCGTGGAGGCGGTTCCCGGCATCGACCTCGTGCTGGGCGGGCACGAGCACGAGAACTGGATCCTGTACCGCGGCCCGTTCGTGCCGATCGTCAAGGCTGACGCGAACGTGCGCTCGCTCGCCATCGTCACGCTGGCTTTCGGCGCGCCCGGGTCGCGTCCCGGCGTCTCGTCACGGCTCCAGCCCGTCGACGACACGATCGCGTCCGATCCGGCGGTCGAGGCGGTCGCGAAGGTCTGGGTCGAGCGTGCGTTCGCCGGTTTCAGCCGTCAGGGGTTCGCGCCCGAGGCGCTGGTGGCGGTGAGCACCGAGCCGCTCGACGGTCGCGAGGGCACGGTGCGAAACCGCACGGGCAGGCTCACCGACCTCGTCGCCGCGGCGATCGCGCGCGAGGGTGGGAACGTCGACGTCGCGATCTTCAACAGCGGCTCGATCCGCATCGACGACGTGCTGCCGCCGGGGCCGATCACCGAGTACGACGTCATCCGCGTGCTGCCTTTCGGCGGGAAGATCCTGAGAGCGGGCTTCGACGGCGACCTCCTCGTGCGGGTCCTCGAGGCCGGCATGAACAACGAAGGCAACGGAGGCTTCCTGCAGACCTGGGGCGTGCGCCGCGAGAAGGGGACGTGGCTCGTGCAGGGCAAGCCGGTCGACCCGGAACGGCGCTACACGGTCGCAATCCTCGACTTCCTTCTCACCGGCCGCGAGACGAACCTCGGCTTCCTCGCGCGCACCAACCCACAGGTGCACGACGTGACCGAACTGCGCGACGTGCGGCGCGCGGTGATCGAGGAGCTGGCGCGGACGTATCCCGCGACGAGCCGCGTGAGATGACGCGGCCCTGACCCCGAATCGTCTATCGCAGCGACGCAGCGACCAGCAGGCCGACGCCGGAGGCGGCGGTGACCGCCAGTGCGACAGCGTCCAGCGTCAATCGCGGGCGCAGGCGCCTCCCCAGCCGCAGCGCCGCGATCCAGTAGCCTATGGCGACGATGAAGGTGACCGGGGCTGCGAAGATCAGCACTCCCAGCCCGTTCCAGTCGACGCACCGGATGGCCGCGCAGACCAGCACGAGCGCGGCATAGGTGATCGCGAGCCACAGGCAGAACGCCAGCACGAACTCGGCAGCGCCGAGGAGAAGCAGCACCGGGAGCGAGGGCGATCCCGCGGGTCCGTGGTCGTGGCGGGCGGAGTCGGGCATGGCAAGTCCTCATCCGATCGCGTCGTGTCGTGCCGTAGCGCCCAATCGGAGAGCCGCTCGTTGCGGTGTCGATGCGGTTCTGCGCGGGTGCCTCGCCGATGCGGCGGGGATCTCGTGGACTGCCGGCGCGCAGGCACGCATCACCTGCGCTCCGCTGGCGCGTCGCGCGCGTGGATCCGGGGATCCGGGACGTAGCCGGCCATCGCGCCGTTCGGCAGCGGGACACAGGTGCGGATCACGTCCGGACGCGAAGGGGGAGGCAGCATCACGTCGTTGCAGAGCACGCGACCGACGAAGACCTTGCTCTCGAACGCTACGCCGTTTTCGGTCCAGCGAACCCA
>JADLBN010000260.1 GCA_020847675.1 Burkholderiales bacterium
CAGCACGGAACGTGCCCGCGCGCGTTGTATTTTCGCCGCGTGCCGTTCGTCCGCGCGCGTCCGGTGCGCGGCACGGCGCGTCAGTCACTTAGCGCGAGCAACTTCAAGCGACCTGTGACGATCGCGCTTCTCGCGGGCGAATCGTCGCTTGACACTCGAAAAACGCCGGCGATATAACGGAGCTGTCGCCGCGCGATTCCCGCGCCGCCGCTTTTCCGCACGACGATGCACGACGCGCGAACCGCGCCGTGTTGCGTCGTCCGACGACACCCATCCGAGAGGACGCCTCCGTGAACAAGAACGACCTGATCGACGCGATCTCCCGCCACGCCGACATCTCGAAGGCCGCCGCGGGCCGCGCGCTGGATGCGACCATGCAGTCGATCAAGGGCTCGCTCAAGAAGGGGGACATCGTCACGCTGGTGGGATTCGGTTCGTTCTACGTGGGACGGCGCACCGCGCGCGCCGGACGCAACCCGAGGACCGGCGACACGATCCGCATTCCGCCCGCCAAGGTGCCCAAGTTCCGGGCTGGCAAGGCCCTCAAGGATGAGCTAAAATAACGGGCTGCCGAGGTTTGCGCGCGGCGCCGGGTGCCTCCGGCGGAGCGCGCGGCACGGACGCAAGCGAGCGGCGGCCGGTGGCCGCACGACGGGGAAGCGCACCCGCGGGTGCTTAGCTCAGCCGGTAGAGCGTCGCCCTTACAAGGCGAATGTCGGCGGTTCGATCCCGTCAGCACCCACCAGCCAACCGGGCGCAGGCGTCCTGGCGCCGGACGAGGAGTGGTAGTTCAGTTGGTTAGAATACCGGCCTGTCACGCCGGGGGTCGCGGGTTCGAGTCCCGTCCACTCCGCCAACTCCCGAAGGGCGAACGCGTGTTCGCCCTTTTTTGTTCCCGCGCGGGCGGAAACCCGCGCACACTCCCGCGGTCCAAGCGGGCGCAGAGCGGACGATCCGCATCCAGGCCACCATGTACGATTTTCTCAGCAGGCACAAGCGCGCAGTCCAGTTCGCCCTCGCGCTGGTCACGCTGCCTTTCGTGTTCTTCGGCGTGGATTTCTTCGGCGGGCCCTCCCGGGACCCCGCGGTGGCGACCGTGGACGGCGCGAAGATCTCCCGCATCGAGTTCGACAACGCCCTTCGCGAACGCGGCGAACGGCTGCGCCAGCAGTTCGGGAAGGCCTACGACTCGTCGCTGCTCGACCACCCGGACGTTCGTTACGCGGTGCTCGAAGGGTTGATCAACCAGCGCCTGCTCGGGGAAGAGGCGGTCAGGGAGCGCCTTCGCGTCACCGACGCCCAGCTCGCGCAGGCGATCGCCGACATCCCGGCGTTCCAGGAGGACGGCAAGTTCTCGCACGAGCGCTACAAGGTCATGCTGCAGAGCCAGAACATGACGCCCGCGGTGTTCGAGGAGCGGCTTCGCCGGGATCTCTCGCAGGCGCCGCTGCAGGAGCCGCTGGCGCAGGGCGCGATCGTCGCGCAGGCGTCGGCCGCACGCTATCTGTCGCTGCTCGAGCAGAAGCGCGAGGTCGCGCAGGCGGTCGTCGCGGCGGAGCCCTTCGCGCGCGAGATCAAGGTCGACGACGCGGCGGTGAAGGCGTTCTACGACCAGAATCCGGACGCCGTGATGTCGCCGGAGCAGGCGCGCATCGAGTACGCGGTGCTGTCGATCGACGCCCTGCTGCCGACGATCGCGATCGACCCGCAGGAGGTGCGCCGGCAGTACGAGGCCAATCTCTCGAACTACGCGTCGCCGGGCGAGCGCTCGGCTTCGCACATCCTGATCGCGGTGAAGCCCGGCGCGAGCGAGGCCGAGAAGGCCGCCGCGAAGAAAGAGGCCGACGAGATCGCGGCCGAGGTGCGTGCGGCGCCGGCACGCTTCGCCGAGATCGCGAAGGCGAAGTCGCAGGACCCCGGATCCGCCGCGCAGGGCGGCGACCTCGGGACTTTCGGCCGCGGCACGATGGTCAAGGCGTTCGAGGACGCGGCGTTCGCCGCGAAGCCGGGCGACATCGTCGGCCCCGTGCAGTCCGACTTCGGCTGGCACGTCATCAAGGTGACCGGCGGCAAGGAGGCGCACCAGCGCCCGTTCGACGAGGTGAAGGCGACGATCGAGGCGGAACTGAAGCGCCAGCGGGCGCAGGAGCGATTCCAGGCGGCGGCCGACCAGTTCCAGAACCTCGTCTACGAGCAGGCCGATTCGCTCGAAGGCGTCGGCAAGGCGCTCGGCATCCCGGTGAAGACCACGGCGTTCCTCACCCGCGCGCAGGTCCAGGAACTCGCGCCGAAGAGCCCGGGGTTCGTGGACACGCTGTTCTCGCCGACGTCGGTGCAGGCGAAACGCAACACCGATGTGATGGACGCCGGCCCCGACACGCTGATCTCGGGGCGGATCGTCGAGTTCAAGCCGGCCGCGCCACGGCCCTTCGACGAGGTGAAGGGCGAGATTCGCCGACAGCTCGAGCGCAAGGCGATGGCCGAAGCTGCCGAGCGCGCGGGCCGCGCGAAGCTCGCGCTCATCGAACAGGGCAAGTCCGACAAGGATGCCGGCCTCGCATTCACCAAGCCCGAGGACGTCGCCCGCAACCAGTCGAGCCCGACGCTGCCCCCCGACGCGCTGCTGCGGATCTTCCAGGCCGAACCGGCGAAGTTTCCCGCCTACGTGACGGCCACCAATCCGCGCGGAGACTTCACGATCTACCGCGTCACCAAGGTGGCCAATCCGACTGCGCTCGATGCCGACCGTCTGAAGCTCGCCGCCGAGCGCATGGGCGACCAGCTCGGGCGCGACTTCGCATCGGCGTACCTCGCGTCGCTGCGGTCGCGCGCGAAGATCGAGATCGACCAGGTGCAGCTCGAGCCCAGATCCGACGTGGGCGCGCCCGCCTCCAGCGCCCCGCAGCAGCCGGCGAGGCCGCGGCGCGGCGCGCCGTTCTGACGAGGGGAGAACGAGTCGACCGGCCCGGCTTTCCGGAGCGCGCGCGTCGGCGGCGCGCCCGGAGCGCCGACGGGTCAATCGGTGCAGTATTCCTTCGAGAGGCGCTGCTGCTCGGCGAGCCGGCGCTGTCGCTCCGCTGCGTCGATGATCACCCGTTCGCCCTTGTCGTTGGTGGTGTGCAGCACCTCGTTCTGGTTCGAGTACGTCCGCACGGCCGCGCGCGCCTGCTGGCAGATGTCCGCGCGCTTCACCGAGTCCGCGCGGGCCTTCTCGGCCTTCTGGGCGGTCTCGGCGCGGTCCTTCTGCGCCTTGCGAAGCTCCGCTTCCTTGTTTGCCATGTCGCGCACGGCGTTCGGATTGTCCGGCGGCGGTGCGCCGCCGACGACGTCGTAACGAATGCCGCCGGTGGGGGGTTGGTCGGAATAGACGATGCGGCCGTTCGCGTCGGTCCACTTGTAGGTTGCCGCCGACGCGGGCGGCATGACGAACGCGAAGGCGAGCGCCGCTGCCGGCGCAATGCGGATCAGGGTCCGGGCGATTCGGCTGCCGCTCATCCGGCCACGGTACCCGAGGCGCGAGCACGGCGTCAACGGAGCGGGCGGACGGGCGCCCGACCGGCGTGGCGCCGGCGCGACACGGAGGCCGGACGCTCCAGGCGGCCGCGTTCGCCGCTGCTATAATCCGTCTTTGAGCACGAGGAGTCCTCCGCCCATGCGTGTCGTCCGCACCGCGCTCACGTTCGACGACGTCCTGCTCCTCCCCGCGCACTCCACCGTCGTTCCGCGCGACGTCTCGCTCCGCACCCGCCTCACCCGCGGCATCGAACTCCAGATTCCGGTCGTGTCCGCGGCGATGGACACGGTCACCGAGGCGCGCCTTGCGATCGCTCTCGCGCAGGAGGGCGGCCTCGGCATCGTCCACAAGAACCTGCCGCCCGCGCGACAGGCCGCCGAGGTCGCGAAAGTCAAGCGCTTCGAGAGCGGCGTCGTCAAGGACCCGATCACGGTGTCGCCGTCGATGACGGTGCGCGATCTCCTCGCGCTGATCGCGCGCCACCGCATCTCGGGGCTGCCGGTCGTCGACGGCCGCCGCGTCGTCGGCATCGTCACCAACCGCGACCTGCGCTTCGAGACCGAGCTCGACCAGCCGGTCGCGGCGATCATGACGCCGGGCGAGCGGCTGGTGACGGTGCCCGAGGGCACCGATCTCGACACCGCCAAGGCGCTCATGCACCGCCATCGCCTCGAGCGCGTGCTGGTGCTCTCGCCCGATCGCGAGCTGAAGGGGCTCATCACGGTCAAGGACATCCTGAAGTCGACCGAGCACCCGTACGCGTGCAAGGACGAGCACGGGCGGCTGCGCGTGGGCGCGGCGATCGGGGTGGCGTCGGACAACGAGGAGCGCGCCGAGCTCCTGGTCGAGGCGGGCGTGGACGTGCTCGTCGTCGACACCGCGCATGGCCACTCGCAGGGCGTGCTCGACCGCGTCGCCTGGGTGAAGAAGCGCTTCCCGAACCTGCAGGTCGTCGGCGGCAACATCGCGACGACCGCTGCCGCGAAGGCGCTCGTCGACCACGGCGCCGACGGCGTGAAGGTCGGTATCGGGCCGGGCTCGATCTGCACGACGCGCATCGTGGCCGGCGTGGGCGTGCCGCAGATCTCCGCGATCCAGTTCGCGCTCGAAGGCGCTTCCGCGGCTGGCGTGCCGCTGATCGCCGACGGCGGGATCCGCTACTCCGGGGACGTTGCGAAGGCGATCGCCGCAGGCGCGTCCTGCGTGATGCTCGGCAGCCTCTTCGCCGGGACCGACGAGTCGCCCGGCGAGATCGAACTCTTCCAGGGCCGCTCGTACAAGAGCTACCGCGGAATGGGGTCGCTGGGCGCTATGCAGCAGGGCAGCTCCGACCGCTACTTCCAGGAACTCGAGGGCGAGGATCCGGTGGCCGCCGCCGAGAAGCTTGTGCCGGAAGGCATCGAGGGACGCGTGCCGTACAAGGGCGCGATGGTCAACGTCGTCCACCAGTTGATGGGCGGCCTGCGCGCGGCGATGGGCTACTGCGGTTGCGCGAGCGTCGCGGAGTTGTCGGCGAAGGGCGAGTTCGTGCAGATCACCTCGGCCGGGATGCAGGAGTCGCACGTCCACGACGTGCAGATCGTCAAGGAAGCGCCCAACTATCGTGCCGGATGAAGGCGGCGACGCGATGAACGACACGTCGACCGCCGACCGCGTCGTCCCGAGCGCCGCCGCGCCGCACCCGCACCACGACCGCATCCTGATCCTCGACTTCGGGTCGCAGGTCACGCAGCTCATCGCACGGCGCCTGCGCGAGACCCGCGTCTACTGCGAGATCCATCCCTTCGACGTCGGCGCCGAATTCGTGCGGAGCTTCGCGCCGAAGGGCGTGATCCTGTCGGGCAGCCACATGAGCGTGCACGACGAGGGTTCCGGCCGCGCCGGCGAAGCGGTGTGGAAGCTCGGCGTCCCGGTGCTGGGCATCTGCTACGGCATGCAGACGATGGCGCTCGAGCTGGGCGGCAAGGTCGAACCGGGGAGCGTGCGCGAGTTCGGCTATGCGGAGGTGCGCGCGCGCGGGCACTCGGCGCTCTTCCGCGACATCCAGGATCGGAGCAACGCGGAAGGCCACGGCCTCCTCGACGTCTGGATGAGCCACGGCGACAAGGTCACCGACCTGCCGCCGGGGTTCGGGGCGATCGGCTCGTCCGCCGCCTGCGCGTACGCGGCCATGGCCGACGAGACGCGCAGGCTCTACGCGGTGCAGTTCCATCCCGAGGTGACGCACACGCCGCAGGGCAAGGCGATCCTCGCGCGCTTCGCGCACGACATCTGCGGCTGCGGCAGC
>JADLBN010000261.1 GCA_020847675.1 Burkholderiales bacterium
CAAGGCCTCCGACGCCGATCGCGCGACCGTTGTCGGCGAGAGCGCGCACCAGCGCCGCATCGCGATCGACCGCAACCGCGAGCGCCGCGCCGCGCGAGAGTGCTTCGAGCGTCATCGCGCCGCTGCCCGCGTAGGGCTCGAGCGTCGCGCGGCCCGCGAGATCCTGGCCGAGCCAGTTGAACAGCGTCTCGCGCACGCGGTCGGGCGTCGGCCGCAGTCCCGGCGCGCCGGGAAAGCGCAGGACGCGGCCGCGATGGCGGCCGCCGATGATGCGCACGCGGTTGGTCGTCGGGACGCCCATGGGTGGCGCCCCGGATGCGCGCCGCGCGCGGTTCTCCCGGAGGTCGCCCGGTAGAATTCTAGCTTTCGCGCGCGCCCCCGATGCTCGACCTCTTCAAGCGCAAGACCGACGGCCCCTCCGAGGCCGAGCCTCCGAAACGCTCGTGGGCCGAGCGCCTCACCGGCGGGCTCGCGGCGTCGCGCGAGAAGCTCGCGGGCGCGCTCGCCGGCGTGTTCGGCCGGCGCACGCTCGACGACGAGGCGCTCGACGAGCTCGAATCCGCGCTGCTCACCGCCGACGTGGGCGTCGCGGCCACCGCGCACCTCCTCGACGACCTCAAGGCGCGCTACCGCCGCGCCGGCGCCGACGCCGATCCTCGCGCGCTCCTGCGCGAGTCGCTCGTCGCGCTCCTCGCGCCGCTCGAGCAGCCGTTCGCGATCGGGGCGGAGCGTCCGTACGTGATCATGATCGCGGGCGGGAACGGCGCCGGGAAGACGACGTCGATCGGCAAGCTCGCGAAGTGGTTGCAGCAGCAGGGCCATTCGGTGCTGCTCGCCGCGGGCGACACGTTCCGCGCCGCGGCGCGTGAACAGCTCGCGGCCTGGGGCGAGCGGAACGGCGTCGCGGTGATCGCGCAGACCGGCGGCGACCCGGCGGCGGTCGCATTCGACGCCGTCGCCGCGGCCGCCGCGCGCGGGATCGACGTCGTGATCGCGGACACCGCGGGCCGGCTGCCCACTCAGCGGAACCTGATGGACGAGCTCGCGAAGATCCGCCGCGTGATCGGCAAGGCGAAGGACGGCGCGCCGCACGCGAGGCTGCTCGTGCTCGACGGCAACACCGGGCAGAACGCGCTCGCGCAGGTCGCCGCGTTCGACCAGGCGGCCGGGCTCACCGGGCTCGTGCTCACCAAGCTCGACGGCAGCGCAAAGGGCGGTGTCGTCGCGGCGATCGCGCGCGAGCACCCGGTCCCGCTGGCGTTCATCGGCGTGGGCGAAGGCATCGACGACCTGAGGCCGTTCAAGGCGGCCGAATTCGTCGATGCACTCCTGCCCGCGGCCTGAACGCGAGCGCCCACTCTCGCGGGACGGGTCGAGCGTCGCCGGGCCAAAGCGCGGCGACCGTTTCCCGTGCGGGCGACCGGCCGGACCGCAGCCGCGGCGCGCAGGCGCCCCGCCACGCCTCGGCTCGGCTCGGACGTTTCGTCGCGCTCCGCCGCCAACCATGCTCCCCAAGCCGGCGCCGGTCATATCCGACTGGATCACTCGGGAACTTCCGGGCAGATTAGCACTCTCACCCGTCGAGTGCTAAACTGGGTGCCGGGCAGGAGGATCCCGACGGGGTTCCCCGGCTCCCGGAACGAGAGGAGCTCCACGATGACCGGTTCCGCACTGGCGTTCCCGACCCCCGCATCGCTCGGGAGTCTGGACCACTACATCCAGGCGGTGAATCGCTTCCCCCTGCTCACCGCCGAGCAGGAGGTCGACCTCGCGCGCCGCTGGCGCCGCGGGGAGGACGTCGACGCCGCCCGGCAGCTCGTGCTGTCGCACCTGCGGCTCGTCGTGGCCGTGTCGCGCCACTACTTGGGCTACGGGCTGCCGCAGGGCGACCTGATCCAGGAAGGCAACGTGGGCCTCATGAAGGCGGTGCGCCGGTTCGACCCCGAGCGCGGCGTGCGGCTGGTCAGCTTCGCGCTGCACTGGATCAAGGCCGAGATCCACGAGTACATCCTGCGCAACTGGCGACTGGTCAAGGTCGCGACGACCAAGGCGCAGCGCAAGCTGTTCTTCAACCTGCGCAGCATGAAGCCGTCGACGCACGCGCTGACGCGCGCGCAAGCAGCCGAGATCGCGCGCACGCTGAACGTGAAGCCCGAGGAAGTGATCGAGATGGAGACGCGGCTCACCGGGCGCGACGTCGCGCTCGATCCGGTCCCGTCGGACGACGATGACGCGAATTACACGCCGATCGCCTGGCTCACCGATCGCGAAGACGAGCCGGCGCAGATCCTCGAGCGCAAGCAGCACGAAGCCGGCCGCGCCGAGGGCCTCAAGCGCGCGCTCGGCAGGCTCGATGCGCGCAGCCGCCGCATCATCGAGGCCCGCTGGCTCAAGGAGACCGATCCGGCGACGCTGCAGGAACTCGCCGACGAGTACGGCGTGTCGGCGGAGCTCATCCGCCAGATCGAGAGCAAGGCGCTGAAGCAGATGCGCGGGGCGTTTCCGATCGCCGCGTAGCCGCCCGATCGCCCCGACGACGAGCGCCGGCCCCGTGCCGGCGTTTTCGTCTCGCGCGGACCGCGCCGCGGCCGCACCGAGGCGATCAGCGTCTCGCGCGAGACGAAGAACGAAGTTTCCATCATCTCGAAGCGGAAACCGTCCCGGTTCGCCATCTCGAGGAGATCGGGCACGTCCGGCTCGTCCTTGAAGCCGTAGTTCGCGAGCATCCGGTAGAACTCGCAGCCCAGCGTCTCGATCTCGATGCGCTCGTCCTCCGCGACGAACGGGATCTCCTTCGTGACCACGGTCAGGAACACGACTCGCTCGTGCAGCACCTTGTTGTGCTTGAGGTTGTGCAGGAGCGCGTGCGGGACGCGGTCGGGCGTCGAGGTGAGAAACACCGCGGTGCCTTCGACCCGCACCGGCGGCGCGAGCTCGATCGACTGGATGAACTCGCGCAGCGGCAGCGCGTCCTCCGAGAGGCGGTCCATCAGCACCTTGCGCCCGCGCTTCCAGGTCGTGAGCATCGTGAACACCACCGCGCCGACCAGGAGCGGGAACCAGCCGCCGTCGGGGATCTTGAGCGAGTTCGAAGCGAGGAACGCCGCATCGATCAGCACCAGCGGCACCGCGATGGCGGCGGCGACCAGCCGCGGCCAGCGCCACAGGCGCCGCATCACGAAGTAGATCAGGATCGAGTCGATCAGCATCGACATCGTCACCGCGATGCCGTAGGCCCCGGCCAGCGCGCTCGAGCTCTGGAATCCGACGATGAGCAGCGACACCGCGACCAGCAGCGTCCAGTTGATGAACGGGACGTAGATCTGGCCGATGGTCTTCTCCGACGTGTGCCGGATCGCGATGCGCGGGCAGTAACCCATCTGCACGGCGGCGCGCGCGATCGAGAAGGCCCCCGAGATCGTCGCCTGCGACGCGATCACCGCCGCGGCCGTCGCGAGGACCACGAGCGGCGCCAGCGCCCACGACGGCGCGAGCAGGTAGAACGGGTTGGAGATCGCCTTGGGATCGGCGAGGAGCAGCGCTCCCTGCCCGAAATAGTTGAGCACCAGGGCAGGCAGCACGAAGAACAACCACGCGCGCCGGATCGGCGCGGCGCCGAAGTGCCCCATGTCCGCGTAGAGCGCCTCGGTCCCGGTCACCGCCAGCACCACGGCGCCGAGCGACAGGAACGCGATCCGGGGATGGCTCACGACGAACTCGACCGCCCAGCCCGGCCACAACGCCTTCAGCACCGACGGGTTGGAGGCGAGCTGGATCACGCCGAGCAGCGCGAGCACGACGAACCACACGGCGCAGACTGGCCCGAACAGCGCGCCCACCGAGCCGGTTCCGCGCTTCTGGATCGCGAACAGCGCAATCAGGATTCCGAGCGCGATCGGCACGACGAACGACTTGAGCGCCGGGGTGATCACCTCGATACCCTCGATCGCGCCGAGGATGGTGACCGCCGGGGTGATCATCGCGTCGCCGAAGAACATCGCCGCGCCGAAGATGCCGAGCCCGGTCAGCCACCAGCGCAGCCGGCTCTCGCGGCCGAGCCGCCCGGAGACCAGTGCGGTGAGCGCGAGGATGCCGCCTTCGCCGCGGTTGTCCGCGCGCATGATCAGCGTCACGTACTTGAGCGTGACGATGACGATCAGCGCCCAGAACACCACCGAGAGCAGTCCCAGCACGTTGGCCGGCGTGAGCGTCACGCCGTGGTGCTCGCCGAACACCTCGCGCATCGTGTACAGCGGCGAGGTGCCGATGTCGCCGAACACGACGCCGATCGCGCCGAGCATCAGGAGGCCCATCGGCTGGCGGCCGCCGGGCGTCGAGGGCGTGCTCATCGCGCGATCGGAAGTCAGTCGGGCCCGGGCTCCTCGCCACGGCGCGAGAAGCGGATATTGAGCTGCTTCAGCTTGCGGTAGAGGTGCGTGCGCTCGAGGCCCGCCTTCTCGGCGACGCGGCTCATGTTGCTCGACTCGCGTCCCAGCAACTGCTCGAAGTAGATGCGCTCGAAAGCCTCGCGCGCCTCGCGAAGCGGCAGATCGAAGAAGCGCGCGGTCAGCTCGGGCGCGACCGGGCCGCTGCCGGAAGCGGCCGCCGACTCGCCGATGAGCCGCTTGGCGAGGTCGGGCCCGATGTCCCCCTTGAGGAGCCTCAGGTTCGAGACCACGGCCGCGAGCTGGTCCAGGTTGCCCGGCCAGTGCGCGTTCGCGAGTGTCGAGAGTGTCGCCGGCGGCAGCGTGGCGAGGATCGGCTCGTCCGCCCCGTCCTGGCGCCAGTGGCGCTCGATCAGCGGCGGGATGTCCTCGCGCC
>JADLBN010000262.1 GCA_020847675.1 Burkholderiales bacterium
AGCCGGCATCGGCCGGCTCCGCACAAATGGGGGTCTGTCCCCGAATTCGCCGGAGTCGGACCCCCTCCGCTACTCGTGCCTCAGGGCGTCGATCGGCGCGAGGCGGGCGGCCTTGCGCGCCGGATAGAAGCCGAAGAACACGCCGATCGCGGCGGAGAAGCCGAACGCGAGCAGGACCGACCCCGCGCCGAGTTCGGTGCGCCAGTCCGCGAAGACGCCGACCAGGATCGAGGCGATCGAACCGAGCACGATGCCGACCAGGCCGCCGATCAGCGACAGCGTCACCGCCTCGACCAGGAACTGCATCAGGATATCGCGGCCGCGCGCACCGACCGCCATGCGCAGCCCGATCTCGCGCGTGCGCTCGGTCACCGACACCAGCATGATGTTCATGATGCCGATGCCGCCGACGACGAGCGAGACCGAGGCGATCGCGGCGAGCAGGATCGCGAGCACGCGCGAGCTCGCTTCCTGCGCGGCGAGAACCTCGGAGAGGTTGCGCACGAAGAAGTCGTCCTCCTGGTTCGCCTGGAGCTTGTGGCGCTGGCGCAGGAGCTCGCGCATGAGCTGCTCCGCCTGACCGACGTCGCTGCCCGTGCGCACCTTCACCGTGATGGTGGAGACGTTGCGGTTGTGCACCTGGCGTCCGCCGAGCACCCGCTTGCGCGCGGTGGAGATCGGGATCAGCACGACGTCGTCCTGGTCCTGGCCGATCATGCTCTGGCCCTTGCGATCGAGGACGCCGACCACCTCGTGCGGCACGTTGCGGATGCGCACGATCTCGCCGACAGGATCGGACTCG
The DNA here is from genome assembly GCA_020847675.1 of Burkholderiales bacterium. Taxonomy (GTDB): domain Bacteria; phylum Pseudomonadota; class Gammaproteobacteria; order Burkholderiales; family Casimicrobiaceae; genus VBCG01. The sequence goes on from JADLBN010000262.1 coordinate 803, forward strand.
CCGAAGAGCGTGCGCGCGACGGTCTGCCCGAGGAGCGCGACCTTGGCGGCCCCGTCCTGCTCGGCCTGCGTGAAGCCGCGGCCGGACGCGAGGCCCCACTCGCGCGCGGTCAGGTAGTCCGGCGTCACGCCGAGGATCTGGGTCGACCAGTTGCTGTTGCCGAACACCACCTGGCCGGCGCCACGGAGCTGCGGCGCCGCGACCTCGATCTCCGGAACCTCGCGCGGCAGCGCGGCGGCGTCGTCCTCGGTGAGCGTGAGCTGCGACCCGAAGCCCATCCGGACGCCGCCCGAGGTGAGGTTGCCCGGCAGCACGATGATCAGGTTCGAGCCGAGGCTCTTGATCTGGTCCTCGACGCGCGCCTGCGCGCCGGCGCCGATCGCGGTCATCGCGATGACCGCCGCGACCCCGATGATGATGCCGAGCATCGTCAGCGCGCTGCGGAGCTTGTTCGTCCGCAGCGCCGCGAGCGCGATCCGCAGAGTGGCGAGAAAACTCACGGCGCGGGGCGCTGCCAGGCGGCGTGGACGTCCGCGGATGCGCGGGCCGGTGGCCGTTCCGCGAGGTCGTGCGTTCCGGCCGGATGCGGCGGCTGCCGCCGATCGGACACGACGCGCCCGTCGCGAAAGGTGATCGTGCGCGACGCGTGCGCGGCCATGTCCGGCTCGTGGGTGACCAGCACGATCGTGATGCCTTCGCGGTTCAGCCGCTGCAGCAGCGCCATGACCTCGAGGCTCGTGGCGGTGTCGAGCGCGCCGGTGGGCTCGTCGGCGAGGATCAGCTTCGGGCTGTTGACCAGCGCACGCGCGATCGCGACCCGCTGTTGCTGGCCACCCGAGAGCTGCGACGGGTGGTGGTGCCCGCGGTCGGCGAGGCCCACCTGCGCGAGACGCGCGCGCGCCCGTTCCCGCCGCTCCGCCGCAGGGACGCCCGCGTAGAGCAGCGGAAGCTCGACGTTGTCGAGTGCGGAGGTGCGGGGCAGCAGGTTGAACTGCTGGAACACGAAACCGACCTTGCGGTTGCGGATCGACGCGAGCTCGTCGGCATCGAGCTCGGCGACGTCCTCGCCGTCGAGGCTGTAGCGTCCCGAGGTCGGGACGTCGAGGCAGCCGACGACGTTCATGAACGTCGACTTGCCGGATCCCGACGGTCCCATCACCGCGACGAACTCGCCGCGGCCGATGTCGAGCGTCACGCCGGCGAGCGCGTGCACCTCGGTCTCGCCCATCGTGTAGACCTTGACGAGGTCGACGGTCCGGACGAGCGGCGTTGGATCGTCATCTCCGGCGACGCGCGGCATGGCGTCCGGGCCGGTCGACGACGCAGCGGGCCTCACGGGGAATCCCTCCGGTTCCTGGCGCGCGGACCCTAGAACGGCATCCGCGGCGCGCCGCCGGACTTCGCCGCGGGCGCGTTCGCGAGCTGGGTGCCGACGATCACCTCGTCGCCTTCCCTGAGAGAGCCGGAGACCACCTCGGTCGCGTTGCCGTCGGTGAGGCCGGTGCGCAGCGCCACCTCGGCCGGTTTGCCGTCCACCAGCACGTACACGCGGCCGGACCCGCCGGTCGCGCGGCCGGTCTCCGCGGCGACGATCTCGGCGTAGAGCTTCTGCTGGCCGGCGTCGAGGATGGCGTTGATCTTCTGCCGCACCTCGGCGCGCAGGCGCTCGCTGCGCTGGCGGCGGTCGGCGTCGTTCAGGTCGCGCAGTTCGGCGAAGCTCGCTCGCGACGCGGCGTAGATCTCGTCGACGCGCGCGGACTGGGCGGCGTCGAGTTTGAGGTCCTGGACGAGCTTCTGGCGCCGAGCCTGGGAGTCGCCGCCTCCGGCGGAACCCGGGGCCGCCGAACCCGAAGACGCGACCGCGCCGGCCGGCCGCCAGCGCAGCGCGGCGTTCGCGACCTTGAGCACGTTCTCGCGGCTGTCGGTGACGATGCGCACGTTCGCCGTCATGCCCGGAACCAGCCGCAGGTCGGGATTGGGCGTCTCGACGATCACCGTGTAGGTGACGACGTTCTGCACCGTGACCGCGGCCTTGCGGATCTGGTCGACGCGGCCTTCGAAGCTGCGGCCCGGAAACGCGTCGACGCCGAACGTGGCGCGCTGGTCCGGGCGGATCTTGCCGATGTCGGTCTCGTCGATCGCCACGGCGACCTGCATCTTGCGCAGGTCCTCCGCGATGGTGAACAGCGTGGGCGTGTTGAGGCTCGCTGCGACCGTCTGGCCGGCGTCGACCTGGCGCGAGATCACGACGCCGTCGACCGGAGCCGTGATCGCGGTCTTGGCGAGGTCGTTGCGGGCGCTGGCGAGCGCAGCCTCGCGCTGCTTGACGGTCGCCGCCGCGTTCGCCGCCTGGGCGTCGGCGGACTTGACCTGCGCCTCGGCGGTTCGCACCGCTTCGTCCGCGCCTTGCGCGGCGTAGCGCGCCTTGTCGCGCTCGGACGCCGAGATGAATCCCTTCAGCACCAGCGACTCCTTGCGCTCGAGGTCGGTTCTCGCGTCCTCGGCGGAGATCCGCGCGCGCACGACCTGCGAGCGTGCCGCGGCCGCGTCGCTCTGGCGCTGAAGCTGCGCGGTGCGCGCGGCTTCGAGGTCGGCCTCGGACTGCCGGACCTTGAGTTCGTAGGACTCCGGATCGATGCGCGCGAGGAGCTGGCCTTTCTTCACCGCGCTGTTGAAGTCGACGAAGAGTTCCTTGATCTGGCCGGAGATCGTCGAGCCGACCTGCACGGTCGTGACCGCCTGCAGCGTGCCGGACGCGGAGACGACCTGGGCGATCGAGCCGCGCTCGACCTTCGCGAACCGGAACGCGGGAGCGGCCGACTCGCGGGCGAGCCAGGTCCATGCGCCCCAGGCAGCCGCGAGCACCGCAGCGGAACCGAGGACGAGGGCGAGAAGCCGGGTGCGGGACTTGCGTCGGGGATGCGGCGCGTCGGTGGGCATGTGTCGGTGGTCCGGATGCGGCGGGGGCGCAGGGCGCCCCGGAAGATCAACCCGCGCGCCCGAAGCCTTCCTTCTGCTGGTCGGCCTGTTCCTTGCGGAGCGCGCGCAAGCGCGTTTCGACCACGGAACTCTCGTAGAAGTTCGCGTCCGGAGCCTTCGCGGCCAGCTCGAGCTGGTCGATCGCGAGCCGGGTGTTGCCGAGCCACGCGTAGTACTCGCCCTGGTGCCGGTGCTGCTTCTGCTTCTGGTCCATCGCCGCGTACGCCCTGGCGGCGATCCGGTGCAGCCGGCCGTCGGACGGGAAGCGCTGCAACTGGTCCTCCGCGAAGGCCGCTGCGTCGGAGGCCCGGCCCGCCTGCAGCAGCGCGTCGGGGTAGTCGTAGACGAGCTGCATCTTGTTCGGGTAGCGCGCGAGCGCCGCCTGGAAGCGCGCCACCGCCTTGCCCGCCTCGCCCGCCTCGAGCAGCACGTGGCCCGCGATCGCCTCGATCATCGGATGCGGCGGCGCGATCTTCTCGAGCGCCGCGAGCTCCTCTTTCGCGCGCGGGATCCGGCCGTCTCGCAGGAGCGACGCGACCAGCCCGTAGCGCGCGGCGACCTCGTTGTTGTACTTGCGCTGCGCGATCGCCGTGTCGAACCACGCGACCGCCTCGGCCGGCGTGCCGGCGTAGCTTCGCAGGAGCGCGCGGACCATCTGGAAGTCGAGCGAGTCCGCTACCTGGCGGTACGGGACGTTCGCGGCGCGCGCCTGCGCCTCGGCGATCCGTTCGTACGAGATCGGGTGGGTGCGAAGGTAGGAGGGCGCGTTGCCGTCGACGAAGCGCGTCGCCTTCTGGAGCCGATCCATCAGCGTCGCGGGGGCGTTGACGTCGAAGCCCGCGAGTTCGAGCCGCTGGAAGCCGATGCGGTCGGCCTCGTACTCGTTCTCGCGCGTGAAGTTGAGAGCGTTCTGCATCGCGAGCGCCTGCGCGGAGGTGAGCGCGGCGCCGGCCGCGTCGTTGCCCGAGCTCGAATTCGACCGCGACGCGACGATCGCCACCGCCAGCGCGGCGAGCGACATCCACAGCGAGTTCTTCTGGCTCTCGATCATCCGCGCCATGTGGTTCTGCGTCACGTGGGTGATCTCGTGCGCGAGGACGCTCGCGAGTTCCGATTCGGTCTGGGCGAGCAGGATCAGGCCGGTGTTGACGCCGATGTAGCCGCCGGGGAGCGCGAACGCGTTGATCGACGGATCGGGCACCGCGAAGAAGGTGAACTCGTAGCGCGGGTCGTTGCGCACCGCGACCAGGCGCCCGCCCAGCTGGTTCAGGTAGTCGTTCACTTCCGGGTCGTCGAGGTAGCCGCCGCCGGCGCGGATCTGCTTCAACGCGGTCTCGCCGATGCGGCGCTCCTGCGCCGGCGAGAGCGCCACGGTCGCGGAGTCGCCGAGTTCCGGCAGGCTGGTGCCCGCGCGCGGGACGGGAGTGTCGGCAGTTGGCGGCGCCGCAGGAGCGGGAAGCGCGGCGCCGAACACGCCGGGGGCGGGCGCCGGCTGGGCGCGCGGCGCGCCGAACGGCGCCGCGGCGAGCGCCCATGCGAGCATCGCGCACAGGGCGTTCCTCGCCCGCACCGGCGCGTTCGTCGTCAGGGTGCCCGGATTCATGCTGCTATGATGGGGAACGGCCGCCGGAGTTCACATTCAGTCGACGCGCGGCCGGCTCTGGCGCCAACCCGTGACGAAGCGAAGGTCCACAGCGTCCCCGCGCACCCGGCCGCGCACCCGGGCCGAGGCCCATTTTACCCACTTCGACTCGGCCGGGCAGGCGCACATGGTCGACGTGGGCGCGAAGGCGATCACTCACCGCATCGCTCGCGCGGCGGGGCGCATTGCGATGGAGCCCGCGACGCTCGCGAAGGTCCGTGAAGGCACGGCGGCGAAGGGCGACGTGCTGGGCGTCGCGCGCATCGCCGCGATCCAGGCGGCCAAGCGCGCATCGGACCTGATTCCGCTGTGCCACCCGCTGCCGCTCTCGCGCGTCGCCGTCGCGTTTCGCCTCGACGAGGTCGCCTCGGCGGTCGAGATCGAGGTGACGGCCGAGACGCTCGGCCGCACCGGTGTCGAGATGGAGGCGCTCGCGGGAGCGGCCGTCGGCCTCCTGGCGATCTACGATATGTGCAAGGCGGTCGACCGCGGGATGCGCATCGAGGCGGTCCGGCTGATCGAGAAGCGCGGCGGGCGTTCGGGACACTACGTCGCGCCCTGACCGGCGGGTTGTCGGGCAGGGCGGTGGTCCAACCACTTGACCTCCGAACCGGTACGCGCTAGGGTTCGCTTCGCGCCGAAGGACCGCCTCCGATCGCGGAAGAAGCCGGTCCTGCGCGCCGGAGCGCCCTTCGGCCTCCGGAAGGAGGATCGCTTCGTGCCACTGACCGCGGTCGAGCCGCAGAGGCTCTACCGGCTCATCGCCGACCAGATCGCCGAGCTGATCGAGCGCGGCGAGTACCCGGCCGGGTCGCGTCTGCCGGCCGAACGCGAGCTCGCGCGAAGGCTCGGGGTATCGCGCACGTCGGTGCGCGAGGCGATCGTGTCGCTCGAGATCGCAGGGCGAGTCGAAGTGCGCGTCGGCAACGGCATTTTCGTGCGGGCGAAGGCTCCGGCCGGCCCGCGGCCGGGCGACGAGGGCCCGAGTCCGTTCGAACTCCTGTCGGCCCGCAGCCTGATCGAAGGCGAGATCGCCCATGCGGCGGCACGGTCGATGAAGCGCGCCGACATCGCCGCGCTGCGCGAGACGCTGGAGGTCATGCGCGCCTCCGGTGACGATGTCGCGCGGCGCGACCTCGCGGACCGCGCGTTCCACCTCCGCATCGCCGAGGCGACGCGCAACAGCGCGCTGGTCCAGGTCGTATCGGGCCTGTGGGACGCGCGCCAGGGCAGGCTGTGGGAGCGCATCGAGCACCACTTCCAGACGCCGGAACTCCGCGCGGGAACGCTCGCCGATCACGCGGCGATCGTCGACGCGCTCGCGGCGGCGGACAGCGACGGTGCGCGCGAGGCGATGCACCGCCACCTCGCCCGCGTCGCGCGCGAGTTCCAGCGGAAGCTCGAGCCCGCGGCGCACCTGCCGCCGCCCTCGCGCAAGTCCGCTTCCTCCGGCGCGGCCGGAGGCAATCACCGGCGCGAGGCCTCCCGGTGAAGCCGCGCCCGACTCGAACCTCGCGGCGCACGACCCGCGATCCGCTCTCTCCCGCCCGCACGCGCGTCGTGCCGCGGTCCCCCAACGGCCCGGGCTCGTCCACGCCGGCCACCTCCGCGTCGTCTCACCCCGCTCCAAGGAGATGTCCATGAAATCCCCGTCGTCGCTCAACCAGCCCGCGCGCCGCCGCGCGTTCGGCATTCTCGCCGCCGCGGCCTCGGTGGCGGTTTTCGGATCCGGAAGCGCGCTCGCGCAGGCGCCGTACACGATCAACGTCGTCGACGTCGCCGGCAACCTCGCGCTCACGCAGGAGGCCTTCGAGCTCTACGCGAAGAAGAACCCGGGCAAGGTGGCGAAGTTCGTGTTCACCAAGGCGCCGGCTCCGGAACTCCCCGGCAAGCTCAAGGCGATGCAGGGCGCGGGCCGCAGCGACATCGACATCGTGCTGACCGGCACCGACGTGCTCGCCGCGGGCGTCGAGCAGGGCCTGCTGGTGAAGCTCCTGCCCGATTACGCGGCGAAGTTCCCGAACCTGATGGCCAACTACCTGCCGCCGGCTGCCGAGATGCAGAAGCTCGCCTCCGACCAGGGCATCGCGATCACCTTCATGCCGGCGGGACCGCTGGTCGAGTACAACCCGGCGAAGGTCAAGCAGCCGCCGACCACGCCCGCCGAACTGCTCGCCTGGTGCAAGGCCAATCCCAACCGGCTGATCTACGCGCGTCCGGCGAATTCCGGCCCCGGCCGCACGTTCATCATGGGGCTGCCGTTCCTGCTCGGCGACAAGGATCCCAAGGATCCGGTCAACGGCTGGGACAAGACCTGGGCCTACTTGAAGCAGCTGAACGAGTGCATCGAGTACTACCCGACCGGCACCGGCGCGGTGATGAAGGAGCTGGGCGAAGGCTCGCGCGACATGACCATCACGATGACCGGATGGGACATCAACCCGCGCGTGCTCGGCATCGTGCCCAAGGACTTCAAGGTCGCGCCGTTCCAGAACATGACCTGGGTGAACGACGCGCACTACATCGTCGTGCCGAAGGGCGTCCCGGCTGACAAGATGGCGGTGGTGCTCGACGTGATCGCGTTCATGCTGACCCCCGAGGCGCAGGCGTTCACCTGGGACAAGGGCTACTTCTATCCGGGCCCGGCGGTGAAGAACGTGCCGCTGTCGATGGCGCCGCAGGCGAGCCAGGACGCGATCAGGGAGTTCGGCCGTCCCGAGTATGCGGGCTGGATCGAGAAGTTCCCGCACACCCAGTCGCTGCCGCCGAAGGCGCAGGTCGAGGCGTTCCGCATCTGGGACCAGCAGGTCGGCGCGAAGACCAAGAAGTGATGGTCAGGCGGCCGGCGCGGACCGCCGCTGCGGTCCTGGCCGGACGCCCGACCATCTCGCGGCGTTCGAGCGTCGACAAGGCGCCGACGCTCAACGCCTCGGGGGGGGCGGGCTCGGGTTTCCCGGGACCGGCTCCCCGCTCATGCCCGGCGGTACGATGGTGAGGCCAGGCGCGGGTTGAACCGTTCCGGGGCCGGTCAAATCCCACGAGTCGCGCGCTGGCGAGATCATTCTCATGAAGCACGATTTCAGCGAACTCAAGCTCGACCGCGTGACCCGGCGCTTCGCGGGCGCCGGCGGCAAGGCGTTCAACGCGCTCGACGAACTCTCGCTCACCGTGAAGCGGGGCGAGTTCATCGCGCTGCTCGGGCCTTCGGGTTGCGGCAAGTCGACCGCGCTCAACTGCATCGCGGGGCTCCTCGGCCTCTCGGGCGGCAGTATCTGGCTCGACGACGAGCGCCTCGACACGCTGCCGCCCGAGCAGCGCGGGTTCGGGATGGTGTTCCAGAACTACGCGCTCTTTCCCCACATGAGCGTCGAGCGCAACGTCGGCTTCGGCCTGAGGATGCGCGGCGCGTCCACCGCCGCCATCGCTCCGAAGGTCGAGCGCGCGCTCGCGATGGTGCAGCTCGCCGGGCAGGCGCACAAGCTGCCGGGACAGCTCTCGGGCGGCCAGCAGCAGCGCGTGGCGATCGCGCGCGCGATCGTCATCGAGCCGCCGCTCGTCCTGATGGACGAGCCGCTGTCCAACCTCGACGCGAAGCTCCGCATCGAGACCCGCGCGGAGATCCGCCGCATCCACCGCGAACTCGACCGCGCGACCATCTACGTCACGCACGACCAGGACGAGGCGCTGTCGCTCGCCGACCGCATCGTCGTGATGAAGGACGGCGCCGTGCAGCAGATCGCCGCGCCGCCCGAGGTCTACGGGCAGCCCGCCAACCTCGCGGTGGCTCGATTCATGGGTTACCGCAACGTGCTCGACCTCGAGGTGAGCGGACGCGACGGCGGGGAGGTTAGCCTCTCTGGCGGTGGTATCGCGCTCCGCGGCGTCGCGATGCAGCCGATCGAGGGGAGGCGCGCGGCAGTGGCGATCCGGCCCGAGGAGTTCACCGTCGGCGCGCCCGAGGGCGCGAACACGATCGCAGGGCGGGTCGACAACGTCGAGTACTCGGGCCGCGACGCGCTCCTCGATCTCGTGACCGCGTCGGGCACCGTGCTGCACGTGCGCGGGCCGGTGTCGATCCGCCGAGGCGACGAGGTGCGCGTGCACGTCCCGCCCGAGCGCGTGCTGGTCTATCGCCCCGACTGAGCGCCGCGATGGCCGCCTCCGCCGACACCTACGCGCGGCCCGCGTTCGACCGCACGCTGCTGCTCGTCGTGCCGGCGGCGGTGTTCATGCTGCTCCTGTTCGTCTATCCGTTCCTCTACGGCCTGCAGCTCTCGTTCCGGCCGAAGGAGGGCGGGCTCCTCTGGAACTACATCCACTTCTTCACCACCGACAACCTGTGGCCGACGATCGGGATCACGCTCAAGCTCGCGCTCCCGGCCACGCTGATCAACGTCGGACTCGCGCTGCCGATCGCCTACAAGATGCGCGTCAAGACGCGTTACCAGCGCGTCGTCACGACGCTGCTGGTGGTGCCGATCACGCTCGGGACGGTGCTGATCGCCGAAGGCATGCTGCTCTACTTCGGCCCGAAGGGGTGGCTCTCGCACTTCCTGCAGCTCATCCACCTCTACGACGGCCCGATCCGGCTCACCCACAACTACTGGGGGGTGCTGATCTCGCTGGTGATCTCCGGCTTCCCGTTCGCGTTCCTGCTGATCCTGTCGTACATCACCGGCATCGATCCGGTGCTCGCCCGTGCCGCGGCCACGCTCGGCGCGGGCCCGGGAGCGCAGTTCCGGCACATCTATCTGCCGCTCCTCGCGCCCGGACTCGCGATGTGCTTCTGCCTCGCGTTCGTGCAGGCGTTCTCGGTGTTCCCCTCCGCCGTGCTGCTCGGCGCGCCGGCGGGTCCCACGCGCGTGATCTCGATCGCGGCGTACGAAGCCGCGTTCGAGCAGTACGACTATTCGCTCGCCTCGGCGATCGCGATGGTCATGGGCTTCGTGCAGCTCGTCATCGTCGCGGCGGTCCTGGGCATGCGGCGCGTCTTCTACCGCGGGCCGGTCAGCGGAGGCAAGGGATGAACGCCGGGTCGCTCGCCGAGCGGGTGTGGCGCTCGCTCCTGCTCGGGCTGATGACGCTGTTCGTCGTCAACGTGGGCCTGCTGATCGCGGCCGTCGCGACGAGTTCGTTCGCCAAACGCTGGCTCGGGACCTGGCTTCCGGAGGGCTGGACCGCGAGCTGGTACAGCGCGGCCTGGAAGGAGTTCCAGCTCGGCAGCGTGCTGTGGGTCACGATCGAGGTGGTGCTGGCGGTCGTGGTCCTGTCGCTGCTGATCGGGGTGCCCGCCGCCTACACGCTCGCGCGGCGCGACTTTCCCGGCAAGCGCGCGCTGATGCTGCTGTTCCTGCTGCCGCTGATGGTGCCGCCGATGACCTACGGCATCCCGCTTGCGACGGTGCTCTACCAGGCGCATCTGGGCGGCACGATCTGGGGCGTGATCCTCGCCAACCTGATCCCGGCGGCGCCGTTCGTGATCCTGGTGATGACGCCGTTCGTCGAGCAGATCGACGTCAACCTCGAGAACGCGGCGCGCGTGTTCGGCGCCGGGACCGGCAGGATGTTCGTCCACGTGCTGCTGCCGCTGCTCGGGCCGGGCGTGCTGGCCGCGTCGCTCCTCGTGCTGGTGCGCACGATCGCACTGTTCGAGCTCACGTTCCTCACCGCCGGCGGCGACTCGCAGACGCTGGTCGTCGCGCTCTACTACGCGGTGTTCGCGGCAGGAGTGCGTGCGCCCCAGTCGGTCGACGCGATGGCGATGATCTACATGCTGGTCACGCTGGTCTGGCTCCTGATCGCGCTCCGGTTCGTGAACCCGACGCAGCTCGTGTCGCGCGTGAAGGAGCAGCCGCAGCATGCCTGACGCCGCGCGGCTCGCGCTTGCCGCGCTGGCGCGCCTTCCCGGACCGGTGGCGCGACCGCGATACGTACCCGCGGAGCTTCGCGTCGGCATCGTTCACCTCGGTCTGGGCGCGTTCGCGCGCGCGCACGCAGCGGTGTTCGCGGACGACCTCGCCGCGCGCGATCCGCACTGGGGCATCTGCGGCGTCTCGATGAAGACGCCGCGCGTGATCGCCCCGCTCGCCGCGCAGGACGGGCTCTACACGCTGCTCGTCAGGGATCGCCGCGGCAGCTCCGCGCGGGTCGTCGGGTCGGTGCGCGAGACGATGTTCGCTCCGGCCGATCCGGGGGCGCTCGTGCGCAGGATGGCGGACCCGGAGGTGCGCGTGGTCACGCTCACGGTGACCGAGAAGGGCTATTGCCACGACCCGGCGACCGGACGGCTGAACGCCGGACACCCCGACGTCGTGCACGACCTCGCGCACCCGGAGGCGCCGGTGTCGGCCGTCGGCCTGCTGGTCGCGGCGCTCGACGAGCGCCGGCGCACCGGCGCGGGTGCGCTCAACGTGGTGTGCTGCGACAACCTGCCGCACAACGGGCGCGTCGTCGAAGGTCTCGTCTCGGCCTTCGCGCAGGCGCGCTCGCGCGAACTCGCCGACTGGATCGCGGCGCACGCGGCCTTCCCGAGCACGATGGTCGACCGCATCGTGCCCGCGACCACCGCCGCCGATCTCCCGGAGGTCGAGCGTCTGCTCGGCGTGCACGACGCGGCGCCGGTCGTCGCGGAGCCGTTCCTGCAGTGGGTGATCGAGGACCGGTTCGCCGCGGCCCGTCCGGCGTGGGAGGAGGCGGGTGCCGAGCTCGTGCGCGACGTCGCGCCGTTCGAGACGATGAAGCTGCGCCTCCTGAACGGGAGCCACTCGACACTCGCCTACCTCGGATTCCTCGCCGGCCACGCGACGATCGCCCAGGCCGCGGAAGATCCCGCGCTGCGCCGCCTCGTCGAGCGGCAGATGGCCGAGGAGATCGTCCCGACGCTCGCGAGTCCCCCGGGCACCGACCTCGCGCGTTACTCTGCCACGCTGATCGAGCGCTTCCGCAATCCGGCGCTCCCGCACAAGACCTCGCAGGTGGCGATGGACGGCTCGCAGAAGCTGCCGCAGCGCCTGCTCGGCACGGTGCGCGACCGCCTCGCCGGGGGCGGTTCGATCCGCCACCTGTCGCTCGCCGTCGCCGGCTGGATGCGCTACGCGAGCGGCCTCGACGAGCGGGGCGCGCGCATCGAAGTGTCCGATCCGCTCGCCGCGCGCTTCGCGGAGATCTCCGTGGCGGCGGGAACGAACGCGGCGAAGATCGCCCGCGGCTTCCTCGCGCTCGACACGGTGTTCGGTCCCGACCTCGCCGCGAATCCAGCCTTCGCCGGCGCGGTCACGCGCCACCTCGACTCGCTCCTCGCGCGCGGCGTGACCGCCACGCTCGACGCCCACCTCGGGAAAACGTGAACGATGAAGCATGAAGAGTGAAACATGAAGAACGACGGGTGAAACATGAAGCATGAAGGGTGCGGCGATGCGGGAGTCCGCGCACGCCACCGCCCCCTTCATCCTTCATCTTTGATCCTTCATGTCTCTCGCCCATGCCCGCGCTCGCCCCCCATCCTGACCGCCTGTTCCCCGCCGACCCCGCGGTGCGCGCGATCGCGCGCGACCTCTACGCAACCGTCAAGGACCTGCCGATCGTGAGCCCGCACGGGCACACCGATCCGGCCTGGTTCGCGGACGACCGCCCGTTCGCGAACGCGAGTTCGCTCTTCATCACGCCGGATCACTACGTGTTCCGGATGCTCTACAGCCAGGGCGTCGCGCTGGAGTCGCTGGGCATCCCCCGTCGCGACGGAGCGCGGGTCGAGACCGATGCGCGCAGGATCTGGCGGACCTTTGCCGACCACTGGCACCTGTTCCACGGCACGCCGACACGGTTGTGGCTCGACCATGCGTTCCACGAGACCTTCGGCATCCGGGAGCGGCTCTCGCCTGCGACCGCCGACGCGATCTTCGACCGCATCAACGAGCAGCTCTCCACGTCCGCGTTTCGCCCTCGTGCGCTGTTCGAACGTTTCCGGATCGAAGTGATCGCGACGACCGAGAGCCCGCTGGACGACCTCGCGCAGCACGCGAAGATCCGCGCGAGCGGCTGGAGCGGACGCGTGGTCACCGCGTATCGTCCCGATCCGGTCGTCGACCCGGAGTTCGACGGCTTCCGCGACAACGTGCTCGCGTTCGGAGCCTTGACCGGCGAGGACACGTCGACCTGGAAAGGCTATCTCGCGGCGCACCGCGCGCGCCGCGCGTTCTTTGCGTCGATGGGGGCGACGTCGACCGACCACGGTCACCCGACCGCGCGCACCGCGGATCTCGACGCGGCCGCGTGCCAGCAGTTGCTCGACCGTGCGCTCGCGGGAAAGGCCTTGCCCGAGGACGCCGAGGCGTTCCGCGCGCAGATGCTGACCGAGATGGCGAAGATGAGTCTCGACGACGGGCTGGTCATGCAGATCCACCCGGGCAGCTTCCGCAACCACAATCCGCACCTCCTCTCCGCGTTCGGGCGCGACAAGGGTGCGGACATTCCGATGCCCACCGACTACGTCCGCGCACTCAAGCCGCTGCTCGACCGCGTCGGCAACGAGCGCGGGCTCACGGTCATCGTGTTCACGCTCGACGAGACCTCCTACGCGCGCGAACTCGCGCCGCTCGCAGGACACTATCCGGCGCTGAAGCTCGGGCCCGCGTGGTGGTTCCACGACAGCCCCGAAGGGATGCTGCGCTTCCGCGAGCAGACGACCGAGACCGCGGGATTCCTCAACACCGTCGGGTTCAACGACGACACGCGCGCGTTCCTGTCGATCCCCGCGCGCCACGACGTCGCGCGCCGCATCGACTGCCGCTTCCTCGCCACGCTGGTGGCCGAACACCGGATGGACGAGGACGAGGCGTTCGCGCTCGCCCCCGAGCTCGCGTACTCGCTCGCGAAACGGACCTACCGCCTTTGACGATCCCCGACCTGCCGCTACAATCGGTTCGCTCGGGCGGTCGAAGGGTCGGCAGGCGATCGTCGGACATGCCGCGGCATCGTGCCGCGAGGAGGGAGG
>JADLBN010000263.1 GCA_020847675.1 Burkholderiales bacterium
AAGCTCCTCGCCCGACGGCAGCTTCGTCACGCGTAGCGGCGGCGGACTCAAAGCCAGCACGACCTCAGGCAGCGACTGCGCCGAGAATCCGGGCAACGCAAGGTAGCGTGTGCCGCCCGCGTCAGGGAGCGGAAAAGGATCCACCGCATCGGTCACGACGACGCCGACGTGATCTCCTGGTCGCGGAATCGCGGTCATCGCCGTCATCTCGACGGCCTTCGGTCTCGCTGCGGCGTGGATCGCCGACGCGTGGACGCCGAGCCTGCCGTGCAGCAGGTGCACGACGCAACCGCGCGATGTGTGCTCGGCGTCCTCGCTATGCGCGAGTGGAACGAATCCGACGGCCCGGAGGGCTTCCACACGCTTCGCCAGCGCCTCGGGCACCGCGTCTGCGCCATCGGACAGCGGGGTGGTCGTCGTCGATGCCGACGCCGCCGGCCAACCCACGCGCCACAGCAGCACCGCGGCGGCGAGGTAGGCGATGAGGAACACCGCCCCGACGACGGCCAGGACGCCCACGATCACCATTTGGGTGAAGTCGTCGAAGCCGAAGCGCGCGTAGGTTGCCGCCGGCACCGCGAGAACGACGAGGAGGCCGCCCAGCGTGCCGTGCGGCGGCTTGCGCCACAGACAGGCGAGCGCGCACGTGACGAGCCCGATCGGCAGGGCATGCCACCCGACCGGCGGACTGCCTGGGAGCGGATCGAGTGCACCGTTGATCGACAACACCAGGACGACCGCCGCAAGAAGGGTTCCTGCCGCGCGCCGGTTCTCGGTCGTCGCCAGTTCGCGGGCGTTTGCGCGATAGACGTCGTCGGCCATGGCCGCGAGCATACGCGAAGTGGCCCCGATTCATCACCTTGGCGACGCGGGCGCCCGCGAACGAGCCTCCCGGAAGACATGGCTTGCCTTTGAGGTCTTGCCGCGAATTGGTCCCAGCCGGACGCAAGGCGCTGCCCTCGCATCGGACCCGTCGCCCTCGACCGCCGTTTCGGGGAAGGGCCGGTGCAGGGACTCAGTGTCGAGCCGCCTTTCTCGTGTTTCCGGAACGCAAGTCGGCAAGGATCGGCTGCAAGACCGCTTCGAAACGATCGGGGTCCTCGAACGACCGGGCGAGCAGCATCGCACCTTCGAGCGCGCTCAACAGCATGCGGGCGACGTCGCGCGGCAGGGGTCCCGTCCGCAGCGTTCCATTCTGTTGGCCGGATTTCACGAGCTTAGTCAGCCAGCGCTCGTTGTCGTCGAAGAAGGCGCGCAAGGCCTGCTGCATGGGCTTTGGCAGGGTGCTGTACTCCGCCGCGAGCATGCCGCACAGGCAAAGACGGTCGCGCACCATCACTTCCTCGTACAAGCGCACGTATCCCTTCAGTCTCGCGTAAGCGTCGCCGCCGGTGCGATCGATGTCGTCGAGCGCCTTCGAGAAATCCACGGTGTAGCGGGAGAGGAGCGCCCGGCCGAGGTCGGCCTTGGTCGGGAAGTGATGATGCAGGCTCGCCTTGCGAATGCCGAGCGCCGCGGCGATGTCGGCGTAGCTGAAGCCGTTGAACCCACGGGTTTGCGCGAGGCCCAGGGCGATCTCGAGGATGCGGCTTGCCGTGCCGTTCGCGGGTCTTGTTCCGAGCATGTCCTTGACAGTCTACCTATCACTAGGTAGTCTCGCAACTACCTACCACTAGGTAGGTGAACCCCGGAGGGCACGCCATGGCGATCAGCGAAGCGAAGTTGAATGCATTTCTCGGCACGGCAGTGGCCGACCTTGGCGCCTCGATCAGCGCCGTATTGGTCTCGCTCGGCGACGAACTCGGGCTGTACAAGGCGCTGGCGCACGAGCGATTGTCGCCGGCTGAACTCGCAGCGCGCACCGGAACGCATGAGCGATACGTGCGCGAGTGGCTGGGCAACCAGGCGGCGGGAGGCTACGTCGAGTACGAACCGACGAGCGGCCGCTACTTTCTGAGCGAGGAGCAGGCCGCCTGCCTCGCCGATCCCGAGGGGCCGGTCGATCTGCCCGGCGCGTACAGCATCGTCGAGGATCTCTTCCACGTGCGTGCTCGCGCACTCGACAATTTCCGCACGGGTAAGGGCATGGAGTGGGGCGAGCATCATCCGTGTCTGTTCCACGGCACGGAGCGTTTCTTCCGCGCGAGCTACAACGCCAACCTGCTCGGCGCGTGGCTGCCGGCGCTCGAAGGCGTGACGCGGAAACTCGAGCGCGGCGCACGCGCGGCCGACGTCGGTTGCGGGCACGGGGCAAGCACGATCCTGATGGCAAAGCGCTACCCGAAGTCACAGTTCATCGGCATCGACTATCACGACGAATCGATCGAGGTGGCGCGCGAGCGGGCCGCTGCGGCGGGCGTCGACAATGCGCGCTTTGCCGTCTCGGACGCCACGTCGTACGAGGAGGCAGATCTCGACTTCATCGCGTTCTTCGACTGCCTGCACGACATGGCGGATCCGGCCGGGGCGGCGCGCCATGCCCGCGCCATGCTGAAGCACGATGGCACCTGCATGATCGTCGAGCCCAGCGCCGGTAACGAGGTCAAGGACAACCTCAACCCCGTCGGTCGCGTGTACTACGGCGCCTCCTCGCTGATCTGCGTACCGGTGTCGCTTGCGCGTCATGGCCCCGCGCTGGGTGCCCAGGCGGGTGAACGGCGGTTACGCGAGATCGTCGTCGGTGAAGCGGGCTTCTCGGTGATGCGGCGGGCGGCCGAGACGCCGTTCAACCTGGTGCTCGAGGCAAGACCCTGAGTGTTGGCGGCGATTCCTTGGGGCATGCCGGGGTTCGACCGCGTCGAGCTTGCGGTGCGATTCCTTCACGTCTCGCGCGACGACGAGGTCGCTTTGACTGCAAGGGGGCGTCCGGCGCCGATCGAGGTCCGATCGGGTGGCGCACAGATCGAAGGCCTGCTTCGGGG
>JADLBN010000264.1 GCA_020847675.1 Burkholderiales bacterium
CGAAGGTCGAATTCTTCGGAGTATCGGCGACAAGTGCGTCGACGCGCGCGAGCTCGTCCACGGCAAGAAAGCTCGCCAGCGAATCACGGGGACTGGTCATAGGGCAGCATCCTCGAAAATCGACGGTTGAACGACGAAACAGCGCGCCGGCCCGATGCCGGGCAGGCGTTCCTTGCGGTCGAGCCGCGCGCCGGGTTTGTCCGACTCGGGCAGCAGGTGCCCGCGGCGATGGAGCACGCCGGCGACGTAGCGCGGATCGAACCCCTTGCAAATTTCGTCGCGCCAGGCGGAAATCGTGACGTAGAACCGCGCCGCGATACGCGCACCCTGCTTCTCGGTCGGCGCGCCCTCGCCGTAGGTGGCATCGCGTTCCTCGCGCGACTCGATTTCGTTTCCGAGCTCGTCGACCCACTTGCGAAGGCCCCAGCGCTTCGGAGCGTTCGGCCGGTGATCGTCGACCGCGCGATGCCACGGCGGAAAAAAGCTTTCGGCGTGCTGCCCAAGGAGTGCCGCGACTTGTCGCAGCGCGGCGAGTGCTTCGGCATCGCCGCGCGTGCCTCGTGCGCCGACCCAATCGCGGAACAGCTGCGATGCGGCGCGTTCCGCCTCGCCCGCGGGCCAGCCGGTGATTCCGGCGCGCGTCGCGAGCTCGCCGGCCGCGGCGACGAGCGCGAAGCGTGCGGCGACGCGCTTCGTTTGCCCAGCGTCGGTCGAGCGCTTCACCGTGCCGTCGAGCCATTCGGCCGCGCACTCGCGCAGGAACGCGCGCGCCTCGTCGCGATGGCCGGTGAGATAGGCAAGCCATGCGTCGCCCGCGACGCCGTAGTCGTGCAGCGCCGCGCGCGCGAGGCGCTCGGCGAATGCGGCGCCGTCGCGCTCGCCGTGCTGGTGATCGAACATCCCCGTTTCCGGCGTTGGAACCTCGACCAGGCGCACGCCGGCGCCGGCGTCGACCGGCACGCCGGCGGTCGCGGCAATCTCGGCGATCGTGCGCTCGCCGGTCGACGCGAACAGCAGTCGCCAGGTGTACGGCGGACGCGCCGCGCCGCCGGAGCGAAGCCGCTGTTTGCCTGAACCGTTCGCGAGCATCAAGACCGTCTGCACGACCTCGCGCGGGTCGACTTCGCGAAGCTCGTCGAGCATCAGCACGCAATCCGAATGCGACGCGGCGGTCGCTTCCAGCGCGTTTCCGGTCGCGCGCCAGGTCCGCACAAATTGCCCCACTTCCGGCCGCCCCCAAACCGACGCGGCGATCGCGAGCGCAGTCGTCTTGCCTTTCGAGCTCGCGCCGTAGAAGTGAAACCCGCCCGACATAGCTTCGACCAGGTGCACGCAGGGGCCTGCGAGCGCGAGCGCCACGACAAACGCGAGCCGCGGATTGTCGACGCACAGCGCGGCGACTTCGGCGCGCCACGCGTCGAGCGTGCCGGCCTGCCGGAAGAAGTTTCGCGGTCGCTCGTCCGCCGACTGGTAGTGCAGATCGTCGGCGCCCGGCCCGTAGGATTTCACCTGCAGCACGAACGCGTCGCCGTGCCAACCGACCGTTTCGACCACGCGCACGCGCCGCGACGGCCCGCGCGTCGCGATGTACTGCGCGAGGCGGTTTCGCGCCGGTCCGACCGCGAGCGGCAAGCCCTCGTCGGCGAGCCGCGCGCGAAGCTCGGTGCCGTCGCCTTGCAACAGCCGCGCCGGCAGCGCGATGGTCTTTCGCGTGCCGTCGGGATCGCCGAATCGGAGCAGGTAGCCCCAGGAGAGCCCGTCGGCGTCGCGCGTGCGCGCGGGCACGTCGAGCGGCGCGCAGACCCATTCTGGCGACGCGCGGCCGTCGTGCCCGCGCTTCAAGAAGTGAACGCCGGCCGCGTCGAGCACGAACGGATCGGCGTCGCCTCTCGCGGCGCCGGCCGGCGTCGGTTCCGGCGCCTCGCGCGGCGCGAGACGCGCGCAGGCTTCGCGCACGATTGCGGCGACCGCCTCCAGTCCCGCACGCTGCCCCAGGTCGTTGAAGTCGGATTCGCCGGGCTCGAGCGGCGCCGGGATCGCGACCACCGCGCGGCCGACGCGCGCGGCCTCGCTCGCCGCGGCGCGCCCCGCGTTCTTGCCGCTGCGCGCGGCCGTCTTTTGGTCGTCGTCGGCGCACACCACGATTGACGCGTTCGGCCAGCGATCGCGCACCTCGCGCGCGACGTGCGGCAGGTTGCCCGCGTTGAAGGCGCACGCGACCGCAAGCCCGGCCGCCTGGTGAACCGTCGCCGCGGTCGCGTAGCCCTCCGCGAGCGCGACGACTGCCGCGCTGTCCGGGTCGCCGAGCCAATGGAGCAGCCCGACCACCTCGCCGCCGGCCAAGAAGCGCTTGACGCCGTCGACCGCGATCGCCTGGACGTTGCGGAGCTCGCCCGCGGCCGTCCGCATCGGCACCAAGAGTGCGCCGTCGGCCTCGACCCGCACGCCGTGCGCCTGCACCCCCTTGCGGTGCAGGTAGGGCGCGCTCGCGCCCTCCGAGGCGGCCTCGAACCGCCGCCGTGCCTCGGCCGCCGCGCGGTTCTGGCGAGCCGCGCGACGTGCCGCCTCGTCGGCCTCGCGTTTCGCGCGCTCGGCCGCCCGGCCAGGTCGCGGCGCGACCGGCGCGGCCGTGCGATCCGGCCGCCACCCGCCCGCCTTCGCGAGTGACACGAGCGTTCCGACCGTGACCCCGCCGCCCGGCTTGAGCGAGCGCCAGGTCGACCGAAACGCCGCCGCGTTGAAGCTCGACCCGCGCGCGCTCCACTCGCGCGCGATGTCGCAGCCGTCGTCGCCCAGCTCGTCGTGGACCGCGGCGAGCACGCGCACCCACTCGTCGCGCGCGCAGTCGGCCGAAACGTGATCGAGAAGCCGGCGGACCGCCTCGACCGAGTAGCGCGGTTCGTCACTCATCGCGCGCCGCCGCGCGATCCGCGATCCACTCGTCGATTTCCGATGAGAGCCAGCCGACCGCGCGCCGGCCCAGCGCGACCGGCCGCGGGAAGCGCCCGGCCTGCATTTCGCGCCAGATCGACGTGCCCGAAAGTCCCGTGCGCTCGACCACGACCGGCCGGCGAAGGATTTTCGCAGGCGCCCCCGGTTCCTTGTGCTTCACCATGTTGCCCCCCGCTTTCGCGTGTGCGGCCAAGCGACCGCAGGGGCAGACTAGAAAACTTCGCGGCGCCGCGAAATGTAGCGCCGTGGCACGCGGTTACATTGACTAGGAGCCGTCGCGTCTTTGTGTCGTGGGTCGCTTGTCCCGGTACAGCGACGACCGGATGGCGTCGACACTCACGCCTTCGCGCTCGGCGAGCGCGTCGAGCGCGTCCACTTGCGACAGGCCCTCGACCTCGCGCAGGAACCGATACGACGATCGCCGCGACTGGTCGCGCGCGCCCGGCGCCTTCTCGTCGACCGTCGGCACGAACGTCCCGTGCTTCGCGTACAGCCAGAAGAAATAGAGCGCCTCGTCGAGCAGGGCTTCGAGCGAGTCATAGTCGCGCGCCGGCTTGCCCCGCAGCCCATCCATGGCCTCGCTGTAGCGGCGCACCGCCCAGGCCGCGAAGGCGCGGTCGCGCTCGTCGCCGCGGCGCCTGGGCGCGCGCCGTTTCGCGGCCTTGCTCTTGGTCGTCGTCATCGCCGCGCCGGGCAGGGGCGCCAGGGAAAGACCCTTGCGCCGCGTTGCAGGATGCACCGCGCCGCTGCGGAGCGCACCGGGAGGAGCGGGCCATGTCCCCAGTTTGTCCCCACTTTGTCCCCACTATGAAAGGTTCTCATGATGGGGACAATCTGGGGACAAGGTAGCTTGTTGATTTTCCAGCACTTTCCGGCGATTCCGGGCGCTTGTCCCCGGAAACCCCCGCTGTCAGGCGGGAACCTGTCAACCCCCGGAAAAAATCCAGACGCTAGCGCGATGCCGGGCTCGGGCATCACCCGAGCCCTGCGGCGCAGAAGGGGACCCACGCTCACGAGCGCCCCCGGCGCGCGCGGGCCGGCGCCATCGCCACGACGGCGGCCGTCGGCCGCGGCGCGCTCGACGCTGGCGCCGGGTCGTTCGCATCCGCCTTGCGCTGGCGCACGAGCGCTGCGACGTGCGCCTCCCAGTCCGCGAGCACGCGCGCCTTCTCGTCCATGTACGCGTGGCGGTTGTAGTGCTTCAACTGCACGCCGGCCAATCCGTGGGAGAGGATCTGCGCGCGAATGTCGCTGGACACGCCCCGCGCCGCGAGCATCGTTTCGCAGGTGCGGCGCACGTCGCGCAGCTGCACGGGCCCGGCGCCAAGCGCCTTGTCGCGGATCAGGCGCTCGTCCCCAGGCATCGCCGCGAAAATCTCGCCCGCGACCGCCTCGCAGGTTTCGATTCGCGTTGCGCGCCGCCCATCCGCGGAGAACAGCGGCGCGTCGCTCGCGCCTTCGATCCTCGCCTCGACGATCGCACGCGCCGTCGCTGCGAGCGGGAGGACGTGGAGCCGCGGCACCTGCCGGCGCCCCTTGCCGTCGCGCAGCGTGATAGTGCCCGCGGCCAGGTCGACGTCGCCCTGCGCGCAGCGCAACAGCTGCTTCATACGCTGCCCGCCGAGGAGCAGCGAGAGCCGCAGCGCGTCGCGCGCGGAGGATACCGCCATCGCGTCGAGCGCCGCCGCATACAGCCCGAGCTCGCCTTCGGTCAGCACGCGGTCGCGGGCGTTGATGGCGCCGGGGATTCTCTCGGTCGCCGCTGCCGGGTTGGTCGTGACGCCCAGCGTGATGAGCGCGGCCGGCGCGCTCGCGTCGCGGCGCGCGCGCATCGCCAGCGCGAAAGCGGCCGACAGGTACGAGCGCACCATCGCCGCCGTGCGCGCGTGTCCCTTCTCGAAGATGCCGCGAAGCAGCGCCGCCACCTCGTCCGCCGTGATCGCGGATGCCGGCCGGTCGGCGAGCCCGTCGGGCGACGTGCAGACGTAGCGTCGGAACAGTCGTTCCACGTCGGCCGCGGACGGCTTGCCGGCGCGCTCGAGGAACGCGACATACGCCGCCATCATGGCGCGAAGCGTCCCATGCTCGGCCGTGCGCGCGGCCGCCGCGGCCGCGTCCAATCGCGCCTGTTCCTCGCGCCGGCGCGCAGCGACTTCCTGGTCGAGGATCGCGCGCAAGTCGCTTCCCTCGGCCCGCGCCTCCCGCGCCCGGTCGACCAGCGCTTGCGCCTGGTCGCGCGCCTCTGCGAGCGTGGCGACGCGAATCGGAATCTCGCGTTGACGCCGCTGCGAGTCGGTGAACCGGAAGTAGTACCAGCGCGAGTCCGCGGCGCCCCAGCGCACGACGAGCGTCCCGCCGCCGCGTCCGCGCAGCGCCTCGTGAAGCTTGTGCCCCGGCGCGCGCTTCGCGCGCACTTCGCGCTCGGTGATCTGGCGCGACGCGCTCATTGGCGCCGCCACGGGCCGGCGTGGGTCGCGCCGGCATTGAGCGCACCCAGGTAGTCGACGCGCCAGGCGATCGCGCGCCGCTGCGCCGGGTCGAGCAGGAGCAGGCCACGAAGGAAGGCGACGGCCGATGCGTCGCGGTCGGCCTGGGCCGGGGCGCGCGCGCGCGCGCGCGCTTCGTCGGGGAGCGCGCGCGCGAGCGCTTCGTCGGTGAGCGCGCGCGCGAGCGCTTCGTCGGTGCGCTCGCGCGCGGCGGTAGAAG
>JADLBN010000265.1 GCA_020847675.1 Burkholderiales bacterium
CCGGTGCTGGAACGGCCCGGCGACCTCGCCGCGCTCCTCACCAACCTCGAGCCGCGCGACGTGCTGTTCATCGACGAGATCCACCGGCTCTCGCCGATCGTCGAGGAGATCCTCTACCCCGCGCTCGAGGACTTCCAGATCGACATCATGATCGGCGAGGGTCCGGCGGCGCGCAGCGTCAAGCTCGACCTCCCGCCGTTCACGCTGGTCGGCGCGACGACGCGCGCGGGCATGCTGACCAATCCGCTGCGCGACCGCTTCGGGATCGTCGCCCGTCTGGAGTTCTACACGCCCGACGAACTCACGCGCATCGTGGCGCGGTCGGCGAAGCTCCTGTCGGTTCCGGTCGACGCGGAAGGCTCGCTCGAGATCGCCCGGCGCTCGCGCGGCACGCCGCGCATCGCGAACCGCCTCCTGCGGCGCGTGCGCGACTTCGCCGAGGTCCGCGCGACCGGCCACGTCGACCGTCCCGTCGCCGACGCCGCGCTGTCGATGCTGGACGTCGACGCCTCCGGGCTCGACGCGATGGACCGCCGCCTCCTCGACGCGGTCGTGCGCAGGTTCGACGGCGGGCCGGTCGGGGTCGAGAGCCTCGCCGCCGCGATCGGCGAGGAGCGCGACACGATCGAGGACGTGATCGAGCCGTTCCTGATCCAGCAGGGCTTCCTGCAGCGCACGCCGCGCGGGCGCGTCGCGACGGCGCAGACCTGGCGCCTTCTCGGCCTCGCGCCCCCGGCGGCGGGCGGAGGCACGGACCTGTTCCCGGCCGCATGAACCGCGGTCGCGAAGCCGCGGACGGGCGCAACCCCGCGGGGCACGCGGTGCCGTTCGCATTCCCGCTGCGGGTCTACTACGAGGACACCGACGCCGCCGGCGTCGTCTACTACGCCAACTACCTCAAGTTCCTCGAACGGGCGCGCACCGAGTGGCTCGACCGCCATGCGCTGCCGCTCGCGGAACTCGAGCGCCACCACAACGTCGTATTCGTCGTGACCCGGGCCGAAATCGATTTTCTCGGCGCCGCGAGGCTGGGCGACCGCCTCGAGGCGACGGTCGTCTTCGAGGCGACCGGACGGGCTCAGCTCTCCGCGCACCAGACGGTGCGCCGCGACGGGGACGACCTCGTGCGAGCGCGAATCCGTCTCGCCTGCCTCGACCGCGGCGGCTGGAAGCCCGCCCGCGTCCCCGCCGAACTCGCCCGACTGCTGGAGGCCCCCCGTTGAACGTCCACGCCGACCTGTCGTTCCTCGCGATGGTCGCCAACGCCTCGTTCGTCGTGCAGGCGGTGATGGCGCTGCTCGCGCTCCTGTCGATGTGGAGCTGGTGGCAGATCTTCCTCAAGATGTTCCAGCTCCGCGCCGCCAAGCGCGACGCGGACCGCTTCGAGGACGATTTCTGGAAGGGCGGCGACCTGAACGAACTCTACCAGCGCGTGGCGCAGGGGCGCGGCGCCGCGGGGCTCGAGCCGATCTTCGTCGCCGGCTTCCGCGAGTACGCGAAGCACCGGCGTCAGGGCTCGAGCGCCTCGCTGACGCTCGATGCCGCGCGCCGGGCGATGCGGGCGGCGTATCAGCGCGAGATCGACGCGATGGAGGCTCACCTCTCCGGCCTCGCGAGCGTGGGTTCGGTGTCGCCCTACATCGGCCTCTTCGGCACCGTGTGGGGGATCATGAACGCGTTCCGCGGCCTCGCGAACGTCGCGCAGGCGACGCTCACGCAGGTCGCGCCGGGCATCGCGGAGGCGCTGGTCGCCACGGCAATGGGCCTGTTCGCCGCGATCCCGGCCGTCGTCGCGTACAACCGCTACACCCATGACGTCGATCGGCTCGCGACGCGCTACGAGACCTTCATCGAGGAGTTCTCCAACATCCTGCAGAGGCAGGGGTGATCAGGGAACAGGGAACAGGTGACAGAGGACAGAACCGTCGGAGTCTCCGGTGGCGGCGCATCGAGCGCCGGTGACCGGCTTTGCATCCATCGGGTCGATCCGGCCGGAGCGTTCTCTCCAGCGAGACGGACAACCGGCGCTCAATGCGCCACCGCGCGAAACGCCGCCGTGCCTGATTCCTGTCACCTGTTACCTGTTACCTGAAACCTGACATGCGTCGCGCGCGCAAATCGATGAGCCAGATCAACGTCGTGCCCTACATCGACGTGATGCTGGTGCTGCTGGTGATCTTCATGGTCACCGCGCCGCTCATCTCGCCCGGCGAGATCGCGCTGCCTTCGGTCGGGTCGCGGCTCACGGTCCCGGTCGCGCCTCTCGAGGTGACGCTTCGCCGCGACCAGTCGCTGTGGCTGCGCGACCAGTCCGCGGCGGGCACCTCTGCGATCAAGGTGTCGCGCGACGAACTGGTCGCGAGGATCTCGGCGAAGCAGGCGCGCTCCCCGGACCAGGGCGTGGTGATCGCGGCGGACAAGGCTTCCCGCTACGAGGACGTGCTCGCGATCCTCGACCTCCTGCAGCGCAACGGCGTGCGCAAGGTCGGCTTGCTCGCGCGACCGCCGCAGACGTGACCCGGGATACGCAATGAAGGGCGAGCGCCGTCCCGACGACGCCGGCGCGCGCCGCAGGCCGGGCCGTCGGCTCGCGCTCGTTCTCGCCGTGCTCGTCCATGTCGCGTTCCTCGCGGTGCTGATCTGGTCGGTGCGCTGGCAGAGCCGGCCGCCCGAGCCGATCACCGCGGAACTGTACGCGCCTCCGGCGCAGGCGCGCGTGCCCGAACCGGAACCGAAGGTCGCGCCTCCGCCACCTCCGAAGGAACAGCCGAAGCCCGAGCCTCCTCCTCCTCCTCCGCCCCCGCCTCCGCCGAAACCCGAACCCGACCAGGCGGAGATCGCGCTGAAGGCGAAGCAGGAACAGGAGCGCAAGGCGGAGGAGAAGCGCAGGGCCGACGAACTTCGCGCTGCCGAGGAAAAGCGCAAGGCCGAGGAGAAGCGCGCCGCGGACGAGAAGCGCAAGGCCGACGAGAAACGCGCGGCGGAAGCGCGTGAGCGCCAGCAGCGCGAGACGGCGGCGATGCTCGCGCAGGCGGACACCGAAACGAAGCAGCGCGCCGCGCAGGAGGCGAAGGCCCGCGCCGACGCGGAGATCCGCGCCAGGGCGCAGGCCGAGGCGAACGCGCGCGCGGCTGCCCAGGCCGACTGGATCCGCCGAATCCAGTCGAAGATCCGCGGCAACGTGACCCTGCCTCCCGGCATGCCCGGCAATCCGGAGGCGGTGTTCGAGGTGATCCAGTTGCCGACCGGCGAGATCCTCGACGCGAAACTCGTGAAGTCGAGCGGCGTGCCAGCCTACGACGAGGCGGTCAGCCGCGCGATCCTCAAGTCGAGTCCGCTTCCCCGGCCCGAGCGCTCCGAGATGTTCCAGCGGGTGCTGCAACTGCGTTTCCGCCCGCTCGACTGACCTGGCGCGCCGTGCGTCACGACATCCTGATCGCCGGCGCGAGCTTCGCCGGCATCGCGTGCGCGGTCGCCGCGGCACGCGCCGGAGCGCAGGTCGCGATCCTCGAACGCAAGCGCGACGCAGGCGAGCGGCTCCACACCACCGGCATCATCGTGAAGGACGCGATCGAGGCGATCGAGGCGATCGCGCCGATCCCTCCGGCGATCGTGCGCGCCGTCTCGGGTGTGCGCCTTCACGCGCCCGGCGGCGGAAGTCTCGCCCTCGACTCCCCCGGCTATTTCTTTCTCGCCACCGACACGCCGGCGATGATGCGCTGGCTCGCCGACGGCGCGCGCGAGGCGGGTGCCGAGGTCGCGCTCGGCGAGGCCTGGGCCGGCGGCGAGCGCACGCCGGGCGGGTGGCGAAGCGCGTCGCGCCGCGAGGCGCGTTTCCTCGTCGGCGCCGACGGCCCCGCGTCGCGGGTCGCGCGCGACTGCGGACTTGGCGTCAACGCGCGATTCCTGTTCGGCGCGGAACTCGAGATCCGGGGAGCCACGCTCGCCGAGCCGGATCGCCTGCACTGCTTCCTCGACGCGAAGCGCGCGCGCGGCTACCTCGGCTGGGCGTTCGCCGGCGTCGGCGTCGTGCAGGTCGGGCTCGCATCCACGCTCGGGCAGCGTCCCGCACGCCGGGACGAGGCGCGCGCCGGAGTGTCGCCACCGCGCGAGCGCGAATGGCCGCTGCCCGACGTCGACGCATTCGCGAAGGCGATGGCGCCCCGCATCGGACTCGAAGGGGGAACGGTCAGCGCGAGGCGCGCCGGGCTGATTCCGGTCGGCGGACCGGTGCATCCGCGGGCAGGCGATCGCGTCACGCTGGTGGGCGATGCCGCCGGCCTGGTCTCACCGCTCACCGCCGGCGGCATCCACACGGCAATCGCCTCGGGATCGCGTGCGGGGCGCGCCATCGCCGCGGCGCTCGCGGACGACCGGGGCGTCCGCCTCGTCGTCGACCCTCCGGTCCCGGACTTCACCGCCAAGCGCTGGTTGCGCCGCGCCTACGACCTCGTCCAGCACGACCGGCTGTTCGATCTCGCGATCGGGACGGGCGCTTTCGCCGCGGTGGCGAAGCGGGTGTTCTTCCACTCCAGGTAACAGGCATCAGGCGTCAGGGATCAGGAATCAGAGGACAGGGATCAGAAACGTCGGCGTCTCCGGTGGCGGCGCATCGAGTGCCGGATCGGATATCGGTCTGCGGGCGGGTGGCCGATGTCAGCGACAGCAGCGAAGCCAGGCATCAGGCGTGACGAAACAGGAATCTGCCGGGTTGGACAGCGGGAGGATTGAGCGCGAACGAACCTTCGCGCGACCTTTCAAACCCGAACGTCTCCCGGCGCTCGA
>JADLBN010000266.1 GCA_020847675.1 Burkholderiales bacterium
CGCCTCCCATATCGCCGATTGCTCCGCCGCCGTGAACCTACGACTTTGTCCCATTGAACACCTCCCTTCTCCATTGAACCAGAAGGTGTTGCAATGACGGGGTTACACCGCCCTGTCCCCGATTTCCGTCCCCCGCGAATTTCCGCTTCTCCGAGCCTACGTTTCCTGCGAGAGGACGTCCTCGGCCTGCTGGTCGGCGTGGTAGCTCGATCGCACCAGCGCCCCGACCGCCGCGTGCCGGAAACCCATCGCGTACGCCGCGCGCTCGAGTTCGGCGAACGCGTCCGGATGCACGTAGCGCTGCACCGGCAGGTGCCCCGTGGTCGGCTGCAGGTACTGGCCGATCGTCAGCATGTCGATGCCGTGAGCGCGCATGTCGCGCATCGTCGCGAGGATCTCCTCGTCGGTTTCGCCCAAGCCCACCATCAGCCCGGACTTGGTCGGAACGCCCGGAACTCGCGCCTTGAACTCGGCGAGGAGCGCGAGCGAGTGCGCGTAGTCCGCGCCCGGCCGCGCCTGCTTGTACAACCGCGGCACCGTCTCGAGGTTGTGGTTCATCACGTCGGGCGGCGCCGCCTCGAGGATCGCGAGCGCTCGATCCATCCGACCGCGGAAATCGGGCACCAGCACCTCGATCTGCGTCTGCGGCGAGCGTTCGCGAACCGCGCGGATGCAGTCGACGAAGTGCTGCGCGCCGCCGTCGCGGAGATCGTCGCGGTCGACGCTCGTGATCACGACGTAGCGTAGGCGCAGCGCCGCGATCGTCTTCGCGAGGTTCGCGGGCTCCTCGGCGTCGAGCGGCAGCGGACGGCCGTGCCCCACGTCGCAGAACGGGCAGCGGCGCGTGCAGACGTCGCCCATGATCATGAACGTGGCGGTGCCGCGGCCGAAGCATTCGCCGATGTTCGGGCAGGAGGCCTCCTCGCACACCGTGTGCAGCCGGTGCTCGCGCAGGATCTCCTTGATCTCGTAGAAGCGCGGCGAGGACGCCGCGCGCACGCGGATCCACGGCGGCTTGCGGAGCGGCTCGGAGACCACGACCTTGATCGGGATGCGCGCGGTCTTCGACGCGCCCTTCTCCTTGACGCCGCGGCGGTCGTCGGGGGCGGGCGGAGGGTCGAGGCTCATGGTGTCATTCCGGCGATCGTGCGGGCGAGGATCGGCGCGAGCGTCCGACCGGCGCGCTCCACGCTCGTCGCGACGCCCAGTTCCGACACCTGCGACACGGCGAGACCGGGATAGCCGCAGGGGTCGATGTCCGCGAACGGCGAGAGGTCCATCGCGACGTTGACCGCGATGCCGTGGTAGGTGCAGCCGTTGCGCACCTTCAACCCCAGCGCCGCGATCTTCGCCTCGACGCCTTCGCGCATCACGTAGACACCCGGCGCCGACGGCTTGCCGTACGCGGAGATGCCGTGCCCGCCGAGCCATTCTACTACCGCGGCCTCGAGCCGCCGGACGAGTTCGCGAATGCCGAGGCGCCTCCGCGCGAGATCCACCATCGCGTAGACGACGAGCTGGCCGGGTCCGTGATAGGTGACCTGCCCTCCGCGGTCGACCTTGAGCACCGGAATCGCGTTCGCGTGGAGCAGATGTTCGCGCCGTCCGGCGAGCCCCAGCGTGTAGACCGGCGGATGCTCGGTGATCCACAGCTCGTCGGGCGTGTCGCGCGTCCGCGCGTCGGTCCACGCCCGCATCGCGCACCAGCAGCGTTCGCAGTCGGTGCGGCCGAGCGTGCGCAGCACGAAACCGGTCGCTTCGTCACACGACGAGCGAGCGTCCGCGATCCACGAGAACTCCGGTGGTCCGGCCGTCACGAAACCCGCCTGCGCCTCGTTCGCGACGGAGTCGGCTTCGAGCGCCGCGGGCGGGTCCATCCGCTCGCCAGGAACTCGAAGGATTCGCCGCCGGGCGAACCCGCGCGCTGCCACACCACGCGATCGCGGAACACCGAGAGCCACCAGGTCTGCGGATCGGCGTGGCGGCGCAGGGCGAACGCCTCCGGGTCCAGCAGCGCGCAGCAGCCTCCGTGCGCGGGGTCGCGCACCGATTCGTAGCGGATCGCCTGCACGCCGGCTGCCCGCGCCGCGCGGGCGAGCGCCTGGCACGCACCGTAGTCGTCGGGGTCGGTCCAGCGCCTGCGGTCCGCCGCGAACGGCGGCTCTCTCAGGTCGACCGCCCGGGCCGCGAACTTCGCGCGGAACACCGTCTGCGGACGCGCAGGCATCGACGCGAGGGCGGGAGAATCGGCGAGGTGCCGCCAGCGCCAGTAGCCGAGTTCGGCGCAGGCGGTACGGATCGCGTCGGCTGCGTAGAACACACCCGGGTCGTTGTCGCCCCGGAATCTCGAGCCTCCGCGTGGCGGACGGTAGCGGAACGGCGTGGCGAGCAGGTAGTCGAGTCGCACCGCGCCGGCCGGTACCGCGGGCTTGCCGGCCTCCAGCAGTTCTTCGAGGATCCTCTGCTCGTCGAGCGTGTCGACCAGCGCCATCGTCGAGACCAGGTGTTGCGCCTCGACGGCGCGCCACACGCTGCCGCTCGCGCGGCGCGCTCTAGACGCGACCGCGGGCGGCGTCCAGGTACGCGACGACACGGACCAGTCCTTCGACGGTGACGAGGAGCGCGCGTGGCCGGTCGCCGAGCGCGAGATTGGGGCTCGCGAGCCAGGTTCGCGCTTCCTCGCCGTGCCCCCACAGCGCGTCGAGCGCGCGAAACATCCGCACGAACAGCGTGCCGAGCTCCCACTCCTTGGCGCGGGACGGCGAAAGGAGATAGGCGCCCCCGTGCATCCGGCTGACCGAGGCATCCGAGACGCCGAGGATGCGCGCCACCTCCTTCTGCGTGAGGCCGAGGTGGTCGCCGGCGCGCAGCACCGCCTTGGTCAGCACGGCAGCCGGGTCGGGCGCAGGGGCCCGCGCGCCCGGCGCCCGGGAGAGTTCCGCAGGGGCCGCCAAGTCCGTGACCTTTCCCATGGAAAGAATCAATGCCGGATCTTTCCACAGAAGCCGACCTTCCGCAACCCGGGAAAGGCCGTGCGCGCGGTCCCGCGCCGTGCGGAGGCGGGCGCCGAACCCGGCCGCCCGCCGGCGTCAGGCCGCCTCGGCCCAGCGCGACGCCCGCGCGACGTCGACGTCTGCGAGAAACTCGGCGATACGGGAGATGATCCTCGCCGGCGAGACGAGCGCCTCCAGATGGTCGCCGCCGTCGAGCCGCTGCACGCGCGCATCGGGCATCACGCCCGCCAGCAGGTCGACGATGCGCGCCGCCGGCTCGCGCGTCCGCGACCCGGCGATCAGCAGCACCGGCATCGACAGCCGCCCGCACTCGGCGAGGGAGGGCGCATGGCGCGCGAGGCCCTCGAACTGTGACGCGATGGCCGGCATCCGCGCCGCGGTGGTCGCGCGCGCGATGTCGTCCATCGCGTTCCACGCCCGTCCGCCGCCCCAGTACTCGACGAACCGCTGCGCCGCGCGTCCGGCGAATCCCTCGTCGACGTGCCTTGCGATCGTGCTCGCCACCTCGTGCACCTCGGCGGCGGGAGGACGTCGGCCGTGGACGTCGAACAGCACGCGGAAGTCGACCGGCTCGACCAGCAACAGGCTGCGTACGGCACAGGGATGGTCGCGCGCCACGCGCAGCGCGACGGCCGCACCGTACGAGTGGCCGACCAGATGGACGCCGCCGGGAACCGACCGCGCCATCGTAGCGATGCGCGAAGCGTCGGCCAGCACGATGCTGCCG
>JADLBN010000267.1 GCA_020847675.1 Burkholderiales bacterium
TCCTCACCCGGTAGCGCGCGATCACGCCAAGGTCCGGTAGTCAGCGCCCACTAGGGAAGCTCTGCGAAAGTGCGTGGTGCGCGTTGGCCCGAGATCGGGATGACGGCGAGACCGGCGGCGCAGCCGGGATCGGGAATACCGGCAAGACGCCGGGCGACGCTGGCGCCCGATCTCGGGCCAACCCGAAGGGACGTGAATGCCGGAGCGCTCACATCGTTGCCGACCTTGGGTGGGGTGCCTGCCACACCCCGCGGTCGGCGCCTCGTGATCATCTCCGGCATTCGCGTCGCGCCCGCGCCCACTTTCGCAGAGCTTCCCTAGTGTGCGAACGCCTCGACCGCGTGGATCTGCGGGAGGTTGCGCATGAGCAGATTCCAGGTCCGGCCCTCGTCGCGGCTGCCCCAGACCTCGCCCGACGTGGTGCCGAAGTACAGGCCCACCGGGTCGCGGGAGTCCTGGGTCATCGCCTGGCGCTTGACCGTCCACCACGCCTGCCCGCGCGGCAGTCCCCGGTCGAGCCGTTTCCAGGTCCTGCCGCCGTCCGCGGTGCGATAGCAGGCCGGCCGTCCGCCGGGCGACACGCGCGGCCACACGTCGGTGCTGTCCATCGGGAAGATCCAGGCCGAGTCCGGATCGCGCGGGTGCGCGACGAGCGGCAGGCCGATGGCGCCCACCGTCTTCGGCATCCCGCCGCCGACGTCCTGCCAGTCGGTCGAGGGCCGGTCGAGGCGGTAGAGCCCGCAGTGGTTCTGCTGCCACAGGCGATCCGGGTTGCCGCCGGCGAAACGCACGCAGTGCGGGTCGTGGCCGAACTCCGGAGTCGGCTGCGGCAGGAAATCGGCTTTGACGCCGCGATTGATGGGCTTCCAGTCGGCCCCGGTGTCGGTCGACTCGAACACGCCGCCCGACGACATCGCGACGTAGAGGTGCGACGGATCGCGCGGGTCGACGAGGATCGAATGGAGCTTGGGCCCGTCGGGCGTGCCGTCCTGGTCCCCGCCGCACCACGCCTTGCGCTGCGGGTGCTCGTTGAAGCCCTCGACCCCGCTCCAGGTGGCGCCGTGGTCGGTCGAGCGGAACAGGCCCTGCGGCGACGACCCCGCGTACCAGGAGCCGGGTTCGTTCGCGTGGCCTGGCGCGAGCCAGAACGTGTGGTCGACGCTGCGCCCGCTGCCTGCGCGGAACGCGGGCGGCTTCGAGGCTTCGGTCCAGGTGCGGCCGCGGTTCGCCGAGCGGAACACCGTCGGGCCGAGGTGTCCGGTGCGGGCGGCCGCAAGCCAGTGCCGGCAATCGCGCGGGTCGATCATCGCGTGGTGCAGGTTGTGACCGAGGAAACGCGGACCGGTGATCGTCCAGCGCGCCCGCGTGGCGTCGCTCGACAGCGCCCACAGGCCCTTGCGGGTGGCCACGAGGACGGTCGTGAGTCGCGACGGAGGCTTCGGCGTGCGTGACGTGGGGGGCATCGAAACCTCCGGGGCCGGGACGGGGACGCTGGACCCGCGAACGGGACGGGAGGCGGCACGCTACGCCAAAGAGCGCCGCCCCCGCAAGGCGCCGAAGGTCGCAGTCCTCCGCCCGCCGGGGTCCGGGCTGCGGACCGCGCGGCGCGCGGGGTTGATCTTCGCGCCGACCGCTGCGATCCTCGGCGGTTCGATGGGGCGCACCCCCGCACCCCGCCCGCACGGAGAACGCGACATGACGATCAAGGTCGGCGACAGGCTGCCCGCCGGAACGCTGAGCGAGTATTTCGAGGTCGAGACGAACGGCTGCTCGATCGGACCGAACCCGGTGAAGGTCGAGGACTTCGCCAAAGGGCGCAAGGTCGTGATCTTCGGCCTGCCCGGCGCGTTCACGCCGACCTGCTCGGCGAAGCACGTGCCGTCCTATCTGCAGAACTTCGACAAGCTGAAGGCGAAGGGCGTGGCCGCGGTCGCGTGCCTGTCGGTGAACGACGCTTTCGTGATGGGCGCGTGGGCGCGCGAGCAGCGCACCGGCGACCGGATCCGGATGCTGGGGGACGGCAGCGCCGCCTACACGAGGGCCCTCGGCCTCGAACTCGACCTCGTCTCGCGCGGCATGGGCGTGCGCTGCCAGCGCTTCTCGATGCTGGTCGACGACGGCGTCGTGAAGGTGCTGAACATCGAGGCGCCGGGCAAGTACGAAGTCTCCGACGCGGAGACGATGCTGAAGCAGCTCGGCTGACCGCCGGCCGGGCTGCCGGCCGGCGGTTGCGCGGGCGACGCAAGCGCGCATCCGCGCCTCGCGTCGGGCCGGCCCGTGCGCCGCGAGAAGGCTTCATCCGCCTCGCAGCCGGGCGGTCCGGGGTTTCCATTTCCATGTCATCCAGATGACTTCGTTGACGCTCGTCTGCGGCGTGGGACACACTCCCCGGCACCTTCGTGAACGCCGCGCGTCCGCCTGATCGTGCCGCGGCGGTTGACGCGGCGCCGGAGGAGTGGCACAGGGTGGGATAGCGCCCCGGGCCGCCGGCCGGGCGCGCGGCGGAGGGTGCTGGCGAGTACGCGTTGCATTCATCGGAGGAGTCCATCATGCGATACCAGGTTCTCGTTGCCGCATTGCTGACCGCCGGAGCCCTCGCGGGCGCCGCGACCCCCGCGGCCGCGGAAGTGCAGGAGATCCGCGCAGCCAAGCAGTACGGCATCAGCTATCTCGGGCTGATGGTGATGGAGAACCACAAGCTGTTCGAGAAGCACGCGAAGGCGGCAGGCTTGACCGACGCCAGGATCGTCTGGTCGACCTTCTCCTCCGGCAGCGTGATGAACGACGCGCTGCTTTCCGGCAACCTGCACTTCGCCTCGGGGGGCGTCGGCCCGTTCGCCACGCTGTGGGCGAAGACCCGCGGCAGCATCGACGTCAAGGGCATGAGCGCGATGAACGCGATGCCGCTCTACCTCAACACGCGCAATCCGAACGTGAAGACGATCAAGGACTTCACCGACAAGGACAAGATCGCGCTGCCGGCGGTGAAGGTGTCGATCCAGGCGGTGACGCTGCAGATGGCCGCGGCCCAGGCCTTCGGCCCGGAGAACGCGAACAAGCTCGATTCGCTGACCGTGTCGATGTCGCATCCGCAGGCGATGATCGCGCTGCTCTCCGGGAAGGGCGAGATCACCGCGCACCTCACCTCTCCGCCGTTCCAGAGCCAGGAGCTCAAGGACAAGAACATCCACCGCGTGTTCAGCTCCTACGACGTCCTCGGCGGGCCGGCCACCTTCAACGTCATCTCGGTCACCACCAAGTTCCACGACGAGAATCCGAAGACCTACCGGGCGTTCTTCGAGGCCTTCAAGGAGGCCACGAACTGGATCAACGCCAACAGGAAGGCGGCGGCGGAGCTCTACATCGACATGGCGAAGGACAAGTCCAGCGTGGACGACATCCTCGAGATCCTCAACGATCCCGAGAACAGCTTCACGCTCACCCCGAACAACGTCATGAAGTACGTCGAGTTCATGCACAAGATCGGATCGATCAAGACGCTGCCGGGCTCGTGGAAGGACATGTTCTTCGAGACCGCGCACGACCTCAAGGGCAGCTAGGCCGGGCGTGGCCACGAAGTTGCGCCGGCGCCGCCGTGGTGGCGCCGGCCGCTCGACTGTGTCCCCGCAGCGGAACGGACAGGTGATCTGACATGCCCGCGCCCTCGACGCACAAGCCGCTCCTGCAGGTGCGCGGCGTCACGCTGCAGTACAAGACCCGCGAACACCTCGTGACGGCCACTTACCGGGTCGACTTCGAGGTGTATCGCGCGGACCGCTTCGTGATGCTGGGCCCGTCGGGCTGCGGCAAGTCGACGCTGCTCAAGGCGGTGGGCGGCTACATGGAGCCCACCGAGGGCGAGATGCGCCTCAACGACGAGGTGATCAGGAAGCCCGGCGCGGACCGCATGATGGTGTTCCAGGAGTTCGACCAGCTCCTGCCGTGGAAGACGGTCAGGGAGAACGTGATGTTCGCGCTGACCTCGAGCGGCCGGCTCAAAGGCAAGGCGGCCGAGGACAAGGCGATGCAGTACATCGAGAAGGTGAACCTGACCAAGTTCGCCGACAGCTTCCCGCACATGCTCTCCGGGGGGATGAAGCAGCGGGTGGCCATCGCACGCGGCATGGCGATGGAGCCCGAGATCCTGCTGATGGACGAGCCGTTCGCGGCGCTGGATGCGCTCACGCGGCGCAAGATGCAGGAGGAGCTTCTGCAACTCTGGAACGACACGCGCTTCACCGTGCTGTTCGTCACCCACTCGATCCCCGAGGCGGTGCTGCTCGGCAACCGCATCCTGCTGCTTTCGCCCCATCCCGGCCAGGTCAAGGCGGAGTTGAACAGCGACGGGACCGACCGGACCTTGAGCGACGGCAAGGTCCTCTCGGAGCACATCCAGGACATGCTCTTCGCCGACGCGATCGAGGAGGAATCCACGCATGGCTGAAGCCGCAGCGACGACGATCGAGCGCCCGGAATTCGTGCGTCCGGTCGAGACCAAGGCCTACGGCGTCGTGCAGAAGCCGCTGACGGCGTGGGAGAAGATCTACGACAGCGGAACCGCGCGCAAGACCTTCCTGCTCGTGGTGATGGCGGTGGCGTGGGAGCTCTACGCGCGCTGGCTCGCGAGCCCGCTCCTGTTCCCCACCTTCGGGGCGACGGTGAAGGCGTTCTGGGACGCGATCGCGGACGGGGTGCTGCCGCACCGCGCGTGGTTCTCGATCAAGGTTCTCTTGCAGGGCTACGCGATCGGGCTCGTGCTGGCGGCGCTGCTCACCGCTTTCGCCACCGCCACGCGGATCGGCGCCGATCTCCTCGAGACCCTCACCTCGATGTTCAACCCGCTGCCGTCGATCGCGCTGCTCCCGCTCGCCCTCATCTGGTTCGGGCTGGGCAACGGCAGCCTGATCTTCGTGCTGATCCATTCGGTCCTGTGGTCGGTGGCGCTCAACACGCACACCGGCTTCAAGGCCGTGAGCCAGACCTTGCGCATGGTCGGGCGCAACTACGGGCTGACCGGACCGCGCTACATCGTGAAGATCCTGATGCCCGCGGCGTTTCCCAGCATCCTCACCGGGTTGAAGATCGGCTGGGCGTTCGCGTGGCGCACGCTGATCGCCGCGGAACTGGTCTTCGGCGTGTCGTCCGGCTCGGGGGGCCTCGGCTGGTACATCTACGAGAACAAGAACCAGCTCGAGATACCGGCGGTGTTCGCGGGGCTCTTCACCGTGATCATCATCGGGCTGGTGGTGGAGAACCTTATCTTCCGCCGCATCGAGATGCGCACGATCCGCCGCTGGGGGATGCAGACCTGAACACGCCGCGCGGCGCGGCGGCCGACGCCGACGCTTCGCCCGGGCGACCCGCGCGCGGCTGACGTTGGCCGAGCTGTCGCTTCCGTTCGACACGGCGACCCTCGTCATCGCGGCGGCGATCGTCTTCGCCGCCTACGTGGTGTTCGGCATGACCGGCTTCGGCTCGTCGATCGCCGCGATGCCCTTTCTGGCACTCCTCTTCCCGCTGAAGGTCGCGGTGCCCCTGATGGCGGTGATCGACCTGTGCAGCGGTTCGATGCTCGCGCTGCGAACGCACCGCCAGGTCGCGTGGCGCGAACTCTCGACGCTCGCGCCATGGATCGCGCTCGGCATGATCGCCGGGGTCACGTTGCTGGTCAGGGCGCCCGAGAGAGTGCTGCTCACGCTCCTCGCGGTGTTCGTGCTCGCCTACCTCGCGCGCACGCGCTTCGGTCGCCCGGCGCGCGAACCGGTCTCCGAGCGCTGGGCGAGCGCGTTCGGCGCCTCGGGCGGAGTCGTCACGGCCCTGTACGGCACCGGCGGGCCGATCTACCTCGTGTACCTGCTGCGCCGGCTCGCCGACCCGCGCGCGTTGCGCGCGACCATGGGCATGATGATCCTGCTCCTCGCGCTCGCGCGCGTCACCTTTTTCGCCGGCGCCGACCTCTACACCGGAACCGGGCTCGTCGCGCTGTGCGTCCTCCTGGTCCCGGTCGGGCTCGCGGGCCTCTGGACCGGCAGCCACCTGCACCATCGCGTGCCGCCGCAGCACGTGATGGGGGTGCTGCATCTGGTGCTCTTCGCCGGCGCGCTCAACCTCCTCTACCGGGCGCTCTTCTCCTGAACCAGCGTTTGCCCCGGCCGCACACGCGAAAAGCGCACCGGCTCGAAGGAGAGCGCGAACCCCTCGCCTTCGCGGCGCACGACGGTGTAGGTCGAGGTGGCGAAGTCCCCGGTCTGTGGAAAGTCGGCGCGGAAGTGGGCACCGCGCGAATCCTCGCGCGCGAGAGCCGCGGTGGCGATCGCCTCGCCCACGTCGATCAGGTTCGCGAGATTGAGCCAGTCGTGCCAGCTAGGATTGAAGCCGCGGTCGCCGTCCGCGACGCCGATGCGCGCGAGTTCGACTCGCAGCGCGGAGAGCGTGGTCAGCGCGCGCGCGAGGCCCGCGGCGTCTCGCACGATGCCGACGTCGTCCCACATGGAGGCGTAGAGCGCCTCGCGCACCGGTTCGAGCGAGCCCTGGGCGCCCGCGAACGGCGCCTCGTGCCGCGCGACGCTCGCCGCGATCGCCGACTCGTCCGGCTCGCGCAAGCGCCCCTCGCGGCGCACGAACGCGGCCATGCTGTCGCCGGCGATGCCGCCGAACACGGTCGAGTTCGCGACCCCGTTGCCTCCCAGCCGGTTGGCGCCGTGCACGCCGCCGGTGTCCTCGCCCGCGGCGAACAGGCCCGGCAGCGCCGTCGTGCCGTCGGGCGCGAAGCGCACGCCCCCCATCATGTAGTGCGCGGTGGGAACGACCTCGACCAGCCCGCCGGCGAGGTCGAAGCCGCAGTCGGCGCAGCGCTCGACCATGCCCTTGAACTGCCGCCGCACTTGGTCGGCGCCCAGATGCCTCATGTCGATCCACACGCCGCCGTTTGGCGTCACGCGCCCCGCGCGCATCTCCGCGTCGATGCCGCGCGACACCACGTCGCGCGTGGCCCGCTCTCCCGCCGGGTCGAGTCGGTGCATGAAGCGCTCGCCGCGGCCGTTGACCAGGTAACCGCCAGCCCCGCGCAAACCCTCTTCGAGCACCGTGCCGGTCATGCGCGTGTGCGCACCCGCGAGGAGCCCGGTGGGATGGAACTGCACCATCTCCAGGTCGCGCAGCGAGAGCCCGGCGCGCAGCGCCATTGCGAGGCCATCGCAACTCTTGTCGCCCGAAGGCGTGTGGTAGCGGTACATGGTCGGGCCGCCGCCGGTGGCGAGCAGGACCGCCTTCGCCTGCACGAGCACGAAATCGCCGCGCGCCATGTCGATCATGAGCACGCCGGCGAGCGCGTCGCGCTCGCGCGTCCTCACCAGTTCGACCGCCCGGTGGTCCTCCAGTCGCCCGATGTCGCGCGCCCAGACCTGCTCGGCAAGGCGATTGATGATCTCGATGCCGGTGAGATCCCCCTTGTGCACGGTGCGATCGAAGGTCTGCCCCGCGAACGCCTTCTGGTGCACGCTGCCGTCGGGATTGCGGTCGAAGAAGCAGCCCAGTTCGTTCTCGAGTTCGCGGATGCGCTCCACCGCACCGTTCACCAGCGTCCACGCGAGATCCTGGTCCGCGAGCCACTTGGAACCCTCGATGGTGTCCATGAAGTGACGCTCGATCGAGTCGCCGGGGGCGAGCGCCACGTTGTAGCCGCCCTGGACCATGCGCGTGCAGCCGCACTTGCCGAGGAGGCCCTTGACGGCCACGGTGACGGAGAGTTCGGGCGCCGCCGCACGGGCGTGCAGCGCGGCGAACAGCCCCGCGCCCCCCGAGCCCAGGATCAGGATGTCGGTGGCGAGGCGACGCACCTGCGTCACGCGACCTCCGCGCCCGCGTCGGCCGCCCGCGAAGTCGTCACGGCGCCTTCACGCCGAGCGAGGCGAGCACGCCAGCTCGCTTCGCCGCGGCCGCGTCGCGCACGGTTTCGTAGAGGCTTCCGCCCACGCTGTCCATCCCCACCAGGAGCGGGCCGAAATCGCGGATGCGGAACTTCCACAGCGACTCCGGATTGAGGTCGTCGAGGTCGACGTCTTCGATCGCCTCGATCCACGTCGTCTCGAGCGCCGCGGTGCCGCCGACGATCGCGAGGTAGACGCCGCCCAGGTCGCGGAACGCCGCCGAGGACGCCTCGCGCAAGCCCCCCTTGCCGACGATCGCGCGCACCCCGTGGCGCTCCATCAGCGGCCGGGTGAAGCGCTCCATGCGGTCCGACGTGGTGGTCCCGACGCACAGCGGCGCGTAGCCGGCGGGGTTGGCCGCGTCCGGCGCGACCCTGCGCACGTTGGGAGCGGTGTGGATCACCGCGTGGCCGGCCATGTCGAAGCGCGTCGTCCGGCCGCGGTCGAAGAGGTGGATCTGCGTCGCGTCGCGGATGCCGTAGAGCGTTCGCTGCAGCGTGACCGTGTCGCCGACGCGAAGGCTTCGCGCCGTCGCCTCGTCGATCGGCATGGCGAGTTCGTGGTGGGCCATCGCTTTGCTCCCGGAGTGATCGCGATCCCGTGTTGCCGTGTCAGTAGCCGTACCGCACGCCGGCGGGCGTGAACGTGGCCGAGGCGCGCCGCGCCGAGTGGCACTGCATGTTGACCGCGACCGGGTTCATCGTGATGTGCGTCGCCGCGAGTTCGACGTGCACCGCGAAGGCCGTCGCATCGCCACCCAGACCCTGCGGGCCCACGCCGAGTCCGTTCACTGCCCTGGTGAGCGCGCCTTCCAGCGCGGCGCCCTCGGCATCGGCGCAGCGCGTCCCCAGCGCGCGCGTGGCGGCGCGCTTGGCGAGCGCGACGCACAGGTCGGACGTGCCGCCGATGCCCACGCCTACGATCGTCGGCGGACAGGTCTTGCCCCCCGCGGCGAGCACGCAGTCGACGACGAAGGTCTTGATCGCGTCGACTCCCTCGGCCGGAATCGCCATGCGCAGGAACGAGTTGTTCTCCGAGCCGCTGCCCTTGGGGATCATGACGAGGCGCAGCGTCTGGTCCTCGTCGACGAAGTCGACGTGGATCACCGGGACCTCCGCCCCGCAGGAGGTGTGCTCGTTGCGCCGCGAGAGCGGGTGCACGACCGACGAGCGCAGCGGGTGCTCGCGCGTGGCGCGCTCGCAGCCCTTGCGGATCGCCGCCTTGAGCGCGACGCCGTCGACCTCGACGCCGCGGCCGATCTCGACGTTGTAGATCGGAATGCCGGTGTCCTGGCACAGCAGGTTGTCGCGCGCCTCGGCGACCGCGATGTTGGTGACCATCGTGCCGAGCACCCTCTGCGCAGTGGCGTCGGTCTCGCGCGCCGTGAGCGTCGCGAACCCCTCCTTGATGTCGGGGGGCAGCATCTTGAGCGCGCGGATGTAGAGCTCGCGGCTCGCGTCCTCGACCGCCGCTGGTTCGATCTTCATCTTCGCATCCTCGCAACGTTGCGCGCGGCCACCCGCACCGGGCCGCGCGTCATCGCCACAACGCCAGCGCGAAAGCCAGGCCGACGGCGAGACCGAACCCGCTGGCGGCGGCGATGCCGTTCTTGCGCAGGCCGGACCACGGCCGGAATTCGATCAGCAGCAAGCGCACGCCGCCCGCCATGTGCAGCGCCAGCAGCACGACCAGCCCCCACTCGGCGAGCTTGAACAGCGGGCGATCGGCGAAGCGCAGGAAACCGTCGAGCGCAGCTTCGCCGCGCAGCGCGGTGGACAGCGCGAGAAAGTGCAGCGGCAGGAACAGCGCCAGCGCGATTCCCGACAGGCGATGCACGAGGTACGCCCACCAGGCCGGGTGCGCGTGCGCCCGGACGCCGCTGCGGCCCATGCCCGCGCCGGCGCTCATCCGACCACCATCGCGTACACGGCGGTCATGCCGAGCACGGCGAGGACCGCGGCGAACGCGCGTGACAGGGCGTTCGCGGCGCCGCTCGAAAGACCGGCCCACTCCTCGCCGATGCGCGCGAGGCCGATCGGCGCGTGCACGGCGGCGGCGACGACGAACACGGTGTAGAACGCGCCGAACGCCACGCTGCCGCGCGTGCGTGCGAGGAGTGCCGCGGCCGAGAGTCCCGATTGCACCGCATAGACGATGGTCGCGAGGTGCACGAGCACGCACACCGCGAGCACCATCGCCGAAATGCGCTGCCAGTACCAGCGGCGTGCTTCGCGCGCCGGGTCGCGGGAGGACGCGGATACCCGCGGGGCCGTCCGCCCTCCGGTTCCGTCGGCCGCGTTCACGCCTCGAGTTCCCCACGCAGCGCCGCCCGCGCGGTGACCCGCTTCAGGCCCGCGATCGCGGCGGTCGGCGCGATGTGCTTGGGACAGCGCTCGGTGCACGACCCTTGCGTGTGGCACGAGTGGCAGCCCGCGTCGCCGGCGACCGCACGAAGCCTCGCCCAGCGCGCGGTGTCGCGTTCGTCGTTCTCGAGCGTCCAGGCTCGGTTGAGCGCGGCGGGCCCGAGGTAGTCGGGTCGCCACGCCACGACGTCGCAGGATGCGTAGCACACGCCGCAACCGATGCACTCGATGCCCGCGTCGGCGGCCCTGCGCTGCGGCGAGTCCGGAGCGACCCGGGCGAAATCGTCGTGGCGCGTGCGCGCGCCGCTGAAGCGTCCGTGCGCGGCCGCCCACTTGTCGAAGAACGCGCGCATGTCGGTGACGAGGTCCTTGACGCGCGGCAGGTTCGCGAGCGGGGCGAGTTCGAGGCGTCCGTCGGCGGCGACCTCCGCCACGTGGGTGCGGCAGGTCCAGCGCGCCCGCCCGTTGACCGTCATCGCGCAGGAACCGCACATGCCCACGCGACAGGCGAAGCGGTACGCGAGCGAGGGTTCGAGGTGGCGCTGGACGAACGTGACGACGTCGAGCACCGTCTGGCTCGCCTGCCGCGGCACGTCGTAGGCGACGAACGCGCCGTCGCCCCGACCGCGCCAGATCGACACGCGCAGCATCCCGCCCGGTCCGGACGTCCCGTTCATGCCGCCATTGTCGGCCGGCGCGTTGCACAAGGAAAGCGAAATGTTCCTGCCTTGAGGTAAAGTATTGCTTGATGTCATCGATCCGAACGCTGCGCCTGTTCGTCGCCGCCGCGCGCGGCGGCAGCTTCGCCTCGGCCGGCAAGTCGCTGGGGCTGTCGGCCGCCGCCGTGGGACTTCGGATGAAGGCGCTCGAAGCCGATCTCGGCGTCGCGCTGTTCGACCGCGGGCCGCGCAGCGTGGTGCTCAATCGCGCGGGACGCGGAGCGCTCGCCGGCGCCGAGGAAGTGATCGCGCGCTACGAAGCGCTGTCCGCCACGGCAGGCGAAGGCGCGCTTGCCGGAACGCTGGTGATGGGAGCGCTGGTCTCGGCGCTGATGGGCGCGTTCGCCGACGCGCTGTGGGCGGTGCGCCGCTCCCATCCGAGGCTCGACGTGCGCCTCTTCGCCGGCAAGTCGCGCGACTTCGCCGCGCGGGTGGCGGGCGGTGAGCTCGACGCCGCGATCGTCGTGCGCCCTCCCTACCGGCTCGCCGCGAGCCTCGCGTGGACGCCGCTCTACGCCGAGCCCATGGTGAT
Source organism: Burkholderiales bacterium (assembly GCA_020847675.1). Lineage (GTDB taxonomy): Bacteria > Pseudomonadota > Gammaproteobacteria > Burkholderiales > Casimicrobiaceae > VBCG01. The sequence continues at coordinate 11,543 of JADLBN010000267.1, forward strand.
GATCGTGCCGCGCCGGCCGCACTTCGCGCTGCCGCGCGCGGCGAGGCGCATCCTCGCCGAAGCGCCGTTCATTCGTTTCGATCGCGACGCCTGGACCGGCTACCTGGTGCGCCGCGCCCTGCGTCAGGCCGGCGTCGAGGTGCGCGACGACATGGAACTCGACTCGGTCGAGGCGATCGTCGAGCTGGTGCGCGGCGGCTACGGCGTGTCGATCGTGCCGCAGCTCGCCAACGTCGACTGGTCCGCCGACCGGGCGTTGCGCATCGTGCCGCTGCCGGGCGTCGATGTGGCGCGCGAGGTGGGCCTGCTCGAGCGCTCGAGTCACGCCAGGATGCCGGCGACGGCCGCGATCAAGGCCTGTTTTGTCGGCCGGCCCGTCCGCTGAACCGGCCTCGCAGCGGGGCGCGTCGCGTTCGGGTCAGTCGGCCGGTTCGACCCGCGTCACCGTGAGCGCTCCGCCGATCGACTCGGCGGTGAAGCGCACGGCGTCGCCGGGCTTCACGCGATCGAGCATCGCCGGATCGGATACGCGGAACGCCATCGTCATCGCGGTCATGTCGAGGTTCGCGATCGGCTCGCGCTTGAGCGTGATCTTGCCGGCCTCCCGGTCGACCCTGCGGACCACGGCGTCGGTCATCGCGGACGGCGCGCCAGGGGCCGTTGCGTCCTGATGCACGGCATGCCCCCCGGACGATTGCGCGAGCGCGCCGGCGGAAGGGAGCGCGCCCGACAGGGCGAACGCAGCGATCGCTCGCCGCGCGAGACCCCGCCGACCGCTCATGCCGGGTTCCGCGCCGGGTACGACGCGAACACCGAGCTGGTCCCGTCGAGGTTGACCGGCAGCACGTCGTAGGCGTCGCGCGCGTTTCCGCCTTCCATGCCCGGAGAGCCGATCGGCATTCCGGGGACCGCGAGTCCGCGCACGCGCCGGCGTTCGGCCAGCAGGCGGCGGACCTTGATCGCGCAGGGCTACAGGCCCGAAGACGACAATATCGTGTGCGGGGTCCGCAACGCGCACTGACGCGCGATCCCGCGGGGATAGGGGCGCCGCGCCCCGGCGGGCCGCGGCGCGAGGCGAAGGAGTGTCTGCCGCTCCGCGGGAAGTCCACCCACTTGCGGGCCTCCGCGGCGATCAAGGCCTGCTTGGTGAGCGCCTCCTCCCCTTGAACCGGCCGGTGTGCTTCACGCCGCAACGGCGTTTGCCGCGCGCACTTCAGGCAGGCGGGCGCGCTTCAGCATCAGCGCGTTCACCGCCACGAGGACGGTGCTGCCCGACATCGACAGCGCCGCGACCTCGGGGGAGAGCGTCATCGGATAGAGCACGCCCGCGGCGAGCGGGAAGGCGATCACGTTGTACAGGACCGCCCAGGCGAGGTTCTGGCGCATCTTGGAGAGCGTCGCGCGCGAGATCTCGATCGCGACCACCACGTCGAGCGGATCGCTCTTCATCAGCACGACCTCGGCGCTCTCCATCGCGACGTCGGCACCTGCGCCGACCGCGAATCCGACATCCGCCTGAGTCAGCGCAGGCGCATCGTTGATTCCGTCGCCGACCATGCCGACGCGCGCTCCCCCGGCCTGGAGTTCGCGCACCTTCGCGGCCTTGTCGCCGGGAAGCACGTCGGCTAGCACGGTGTCGATGCCGAGTTCGGCTGCGACGCGCGTCGCGGTGCCGAGGTTGTCCCCGGTGAGCATCGCGACACGCACGCCGCGTTCGCGCAGCTTCGCAACCGCGGCGCGCGCGGTCGGCCGCGGAGCGTCGGCGATAGCGATCAGGCCCAGCACCCGCTCCTGCTGCCCGACGTGAACGACCGTTCGACCGTCGCCCTGGAGTCGCGACGACGCCGCCGCGAGACCGCCGATCGCGAACCCCTCCGCCTCCATCAGCCTGCGGCTGCCCACGAAAGTCGCGACGCCATCGACCTCGGCGCGCGCGCCGCGCCCGTCGATGTTCTCGAACCCGGTCGCGTCGCGCTGCGCGAGGCCCTTGGCGCGCGTGAGGATCGCCAGCGCGAGCGGGTGCTCGGAGCGCGTCTCCAGCGCGGCGGCGATCTCCAGCACCTCGTCCGCGCTTCGCCCCTCCGCTGCGACGACTTCAATGACCTCGGGCCGCCCCAACGTCAGGGTGCCGGTCTTGTCGAACACCACGACATCGAGCTTCGCCGCCTGCTCGAGCGCGGCCGCGTGCTTGAACAGGATCCCGTGCTTCGCTCCCAAGCCGGTGCCGACCATCACCGCCATCGGCATCGCGAGCCCGAGAGCGTCCGGGCACGCGATCACGAACACCGTGATCGCCAACGTCAGCGCGAACAGGAGCCCCTTGCCCGCGAGCGCGAACCAGAATGCGAACGTCGCGAGACCGACGACGATCGCGGCGACGACGAGCCATTGCGCGGCGCGATCGGCCAGGCGCTGGGCGGGTGCCTTCGAGTCCTGCGCATCGCGCACGAGCCGCACGATCTGCGCGAGCGCCGTGTCAGCTCCGACCCGCGTCGCGCGGTAGCGGAAGCTGCCGCTCCGGTTGATCGTCGCGCCGATCACCTTGTCGCCGTGCCCCTTGCGGACCGGCATCGATTCCCCGGTCAGCATCGACTCGTCGACCTCGGACCCCCCGTCGACGACCTCGCCGTCGACCGGCAGCTTGCCGCCCGGTTTCATCACGACAAGGTCACCGACGACGACTTCGGCAGTGGACACCTCGCGCTCGACACCGTCGCGCTCGACGAACGCCTTCGGCGGCGCGAGGTCGAGCAGCGCGCGGACCGCTTCCGACGCACCGGCGCGCGCGCGCATCTCGAGCCAGTGGCCGAGCAGGATGAACACCATCAGCATCGACGAGGCCTCGTAGAACGTTGCTCCACCCCAAAGGAACGTGGCGCCGATGCTGAACGCGTAGCCGGTGCCGACCGACAGCAGTACGAGCGTCGCCATGTTGAGCGTGCCGACACGCAGGCCCTGGACGGCCGAGCGATAGAACGGCCAGCCCGGGTAGATCACGGCGCCGGTCGCCAGCACGAATGCGGCGTAGTCGCGCCACCGTTCGTGCGGCGCCGCCGCATCCATGCCCATCGGCATCACGGCCATCAGCGGCAGCGTGAAGGCCAGCGCGACCAGGAAGCGATTGCGCATGTCGCGCACCATCGCCGCCATGTCCATGCCGGCGCCATGGCCCATCGAGTGGTCCATCGCGTCGGCGGGCGAGTGTGCCGGCGCTGCGTGATCGTGTGCCGGAGTCGCGCGTCCGGGAGGCGTGGGCGCGGGGTGGCCGTGGGAAGACATCGATTGACCCTGCGCATGCGCCGCCTGGCCGTGCGCGTGCGCCGTGTGGCCGTGCGCTTCCGGCCCCTGTGTCGGAGCCGGCGCACACAAGTGCTCGGGCATGGGCGCGCCGAGGCAGTGGTGCCCGCATGCGCGCACGACCTGCTGCAGATGCTCGAGTGTCGTTGCCGCGTCGTCAAACACCAACGTCGCACTGCCAGAGACCGGATTCACCTCGGCCTGCATGACGCCGGGCTGTCGCCTCAGCATCCTCTCGACGCCGGCGGCGGACAGTGGCGAGAGGAGATCCCGGACTTCGAGTCGCGCCGTCGTCACGATGCTCCCCCGAGGTCGGCGACCGGAACGGCTCGCCTCATGGCGCCTTCTCGATCCGCGTCACCGTGAGCTGGCCGCCGTTCGACTCGGCCGTGAAGCGTACGGCGTCCCCGACCTTGACGGCATCGAGCATCGCCGGGTCGGCCACCCGGAACACCATCGTCATCGCCGTCATGTCGAGGCTCGCGATCGGCTCGTGCTTGAGTGTGATCTTGCCGGCGGACCTGTCGATCTTGCGCACCACGGCCGCCGTCATGGAGGCCGCGTCCGCGGCGGTTGCCGGGTGGTGCGCGGCGTGGGCTTCGGTTCCCTGCGCCAACGCGGGCGTCGCGGCGGCGAGACCGGACAACACCATCGCCGCCAGGACGAGCCTCATCGAGCCGCTTCTCGCCATCACGCGGACCGCTTCGCCGGATAGGCCTTGAAGACGGACGTGGTCCCGTCGAGCTTCACCAGCAGCACGTCGTAGGCATCCCGCTGGTTGCCGTCCTCCATGCCGGGCGACCCGATCGGCATCCCCGGCACGGCGAGTCCGCGTGCGCGCGGACGCTCGGCCAGGAGCCGCAGGACGTCGGCCGCGGGCACGTGCCCTTCGATCGCGTAACCCCCGACCTCCGCCGTGTGGCACGAACCCAGCTTGGCGGGGATGCCGAGGAGCGAGCGTGCGGCCGTGTTGCCGACGTCCTCGACGGTGACCTTGAACCCGTGCTCGCGCATGTGCGCGACCCAGCCGGTGCAGCATCCGCAAGCCGGCGACTTGTAGACCTTCATCTCCGGCGGCGGCGCGGCACCCGCACCGGTTGCCACACCTGCTGCCGCGAGCAGGGCAGCTTTCAGCATCGTCCTTCGATCCATCGTCATCTCCTTTCAGCGAACCACGACGCGCCCGACCATGCCGGCCTCGAAATGGCCGGGGACGAGGCACGCAAAATGAAACGTTCCCTTGCGGTTGAACCGCCACACGATCTCGCCCGAGTCCTGCGGTTTGACGTGCGCCATGTACGCCTCGTCGTGCTCCATGCCCGGGTGCTTCCTCATCATCTCGGCGTGCGCCTTCAGCTCCTTCATCGTCCCGATCACCATCTCGTGCAGGATCGCGCCGTGGTTGCGCAGCACGAAGCGTACCGTCTCGCCGCTCTTGACGGAGAGGTCCGCGGGCTCGAAGCGCATCCTGTCGCTCATGCCCACCTCGATCGTGCGCGTCACGGCTTTCGGGTCGCCGGCGATGCCGAAGGGCGTCTGCTCGGCCGCCGCCGCGGCCGCGCCACCCTGCGACGGGGGCGCTTCCCCGTGACCCTGCGCAGCGAGGGGCGCGATCCAGAGCGCAGCGGCAACGATCCAGGCGGAACGATCGATGACCATGTCGCGCTCCTCAGTTCGCCGCGCGGTAGCTGATGCCGTTCGGCCCCGCGCCGACCTTGAAGGTGGCGACGACGCGCTGGGTCGCGGTGTCGATCGCCGAGACGGTATTGTCGTAGAGGTTGGAGACGAAGGCCCGCGAGCCGTCGTCGCTCACGACGACGCCGTGCGCGCCGCGGCCGACGGTGAGGGTGGCAACCACGCTGTTGCCGGCGGTCTCGATCACGGACACCGTGTTCGCCGGCTTCTTCGCCGTCCCCTGGTTGGCAACGTACACGAGTTTTCCGTCCGGCGTCGCGTAGACCTGGATCGGCTGGCTCCCCACCTTGACCATCGCGATCCGGACGCGCTTCGCCGTGTCGATGACGGCGACGCTGTTCTCGTCGCGGACCGATGCGTAGACGAACTTGCCGTCCGGGCTGAATCCGACCTGCACCGGCGCCTTGCCGACCTTGATGCGGGCGACCTCGCGCCGCGCGGCGACGTCGACGACCGAGACGCTGCCGTCCTTCACGTTCGCCACGTAGATCTCGCGCCCGTCCGGACTCATGCGCAGGCCGTGCGGATAGGCGCCGGTCTTGATCGCCCCGACCGCCTTGCGCTCGGTCAGATCGACCACCGTCACGGCGTTCGCATCGGCGTCGGTCACATAGGCGAACTTGCCCTCCGGGTCCGCGATCACGTGCCCCGGGTGCCCTCCGACCGCGATCGGTTCCGACGGTTTCGCGAGGTCGCGGCTGTCGAGGACGACGAGTTGCCCGGCCGGGGCTGCGCCGTGCGTCGCGCCGTGCATCGTGCCGCTTCCCATGCTGTGCTCCGCGGCCGCCATGCCCGCCGCCAGCACGATGTTCCCGCCGCGGGCGACCTGCACGTTGTGCGGCACGACCGGAATCTTCGTGGTCGTCACCTTGCCGCTGGCGAGGTCGATCATGCTGACCGAGCCGGCGTTCTCGTCGGCCGTGTACACGGTGCCGGTCATGCCACCAGCGGCAAACACGGGGGATATCGCGAGCCATTGGCAGGCGAGGACGAACAGGCCGGTGGCCAGCGCGAGCGCCGTGCTGCTGCCGCGGAGTTGGAAGGCGTTCATGGGCAAGATTCCTTCGATGCGGGTTGAAATGTCGGGATGACGCGGTTCGTGGCCCGGCCGGATAGCGGAATGCCGCGGATCGAGGATCGCGGTGCCGCCGTGGCGGTCAGGGATCCGGGCAGCATTCACGCCTCCACCCGGTAGTTGCGCATCAGGCCGGAATCCTCGTGTTCCAGCATGTGGCAGTGGTAGAGGTAGAGCCCCGGATAGTCCTCGAAGCGCAACAGGAGCTTCACCCGGTCTCCCGGCATCAGGAGCACGGTGTCCTTCCAGCCCTGATCGACAAAGCCGTCGCGCACGCTTTCGCTGACCGGGCCGCGGCGTCGCTCCAGCACGCGGAACTGCTGATCATGGACGTGCATCGGATGAGCCATCGTCATCATGCCGCTGTCGTTGACGAACTCCCAGACTTCGGTGCTGTCGAGCTTCACCACCTCGTCGGGCGCCACGGCCGTCATCTCGAAGACGCGACGGTTGATGCCCCACTGCATGCGTTCCATCGTGAGCCGGAAGGTCCTGGGTTTGGTGCGGTTGACCGCATCCTCGAGGAGCGGCCAGCGGATGCTCGACAGCCGCTCCGGCAGTTCGAGCGACCCGTTCGCCTTGCGCACCACCTTGACCGTGAAGATGGAGAAACGCGCGCCGGCCGCCAGTGTCGAACTCGCCATCATGCGTCCCATGGACCCACCGCCCATCCTGTCCATCATGGGCCCCATCGAACCGTCGAACGCGAGGCTCAGCATCGTGAGTTCCGTGCCGACACGATCCTGGCTCAAGTCCGCCCACAATTCGACGCGCTCGGCGGGAGCGAGCACGACGTAGTCCTTCTGCACCGGCCGCTCGAGCAGCCCCCCGTCGGTTGCGATCACGGTGAGCGGTCGGCCATCGTGCCAGGCCAGTCGGTAGATGCGCGAATTGGAGCCGTTCAGGATGCGCAGACGATAGGGATGCGCCGCGACTTCGAGCGACGGGTTCGGTCGACCGTTGACGAGGATGGTGTCGCCGAGGAATCCCGTCATGCGCGCCATCATGTCGCCCGACATCATTCCCCGGCCGCCCATCGTGCCGCCGCCCATCGTGCCGCCGCCCGTCGCACGACCCGATGCGGGCGGCGCCTCGGTCGCTTCACCGCGCGCGGCAGCGGGTCTTGCGCCGCCCAGATAGCGGAACTGGTTGTCGTCGCCGAAAGTGCGATCCTGAATGACGATCGGCAGATCGAATTCGCCTCTCGGCAGCGGCAGTGCCTGCTCCTCGTCATCGCTCACGAGCAACAGGCCGGCCAGGCCGAAGTACACCTGCGCGCCGGTGCGGCCGTGCGGATGCGGGTGATACCAATAGGTGCCGGCGCGGTTCTTCACCTCGAACTGGTAGCGAAAGCGTTCGCCTGGCCCGATCGCGAAGCGCGGATGCCCGTCCATCGAGTCGGGCAGGTGCAGGCCGTGCCAGTGCACGATGCTGGGTTCGTCCAGACGGTTCATGAAATCCACGCGCAGCTTCTGTCCGCGGCGCACGCGCAGGATCGGGCCGAGGTAACCCTGGGGCAACTCCTGAACCGTCGCCGGATCCCCCTTCACCACGTGCGCCCGGTAGGTCCATGCGAGGGTCGCGGGCCCCGGACGAAGGGAAAGCCGACGCGGCTCGGCGATCAGTTCCAGGGCGACGTCCGGTTCGAACGTGTCGGTTCCGGCCGGGGCGGTTTGCGCCGCATTGCCGGGAGCAATGCCAGCCCAGAGGGCGGCGGCGCCCGTGCCGAGCTGGCCCAGAAATCTGCGGCGGGAGGCGGCGTCGCGTTCAGCCATGGTGGGAGCCACGTTTACGAACGTTCAGCGGCGCCGCACCCGCATCGCCGTCGGCCGAAGGAGTCGCAGCGCGCGGCGGCTCGGGCAGCGCGCCGGCGTACTCGCGGGCCTGCGTGCCCGGCGGGTGCCGGTACCAGCCGGGATCCGAGTAGTCGCCCGGCTTCTGGTCGGCGCGCACCTTGACCACCGTGAACATCCCGCCCATCTCGAGCGGTCCGAACGGCCCCTGCCCGGTCATCATCGGCAGCGTGTTGTCCGGCAGCGGCATCTCCATCGCGCCCATGTCGGCCATGCCGCGGTCGCCCATCACCATGTAGTCCGGCACGAGCTTCTGGATGCGCTCGACCAGGCCGCGCTGGTCGGCGCCGATCATCGTCGGCACGTCGTGGCCCATCGCGTTCATCGTGTGGTGCGACTTGTGGCAGTGGAACGCCCAGTCGCCCGGGTTCACCGCGTCGAATTCGAACGCACGCATCTGGCCGACGCCGACGTCGATCGTCACTTCCGGCCAGCGCGCGCTTTTCGGCACCCAGCCGCCGTCGGTGCACGTCACCTCGAAGTCGTAGCCGTGCATGTGGATCGGGTGGTTGGTCATCGTCAGGTTGCCGAAGCGGATGCGCACGCGGTCGCCCAGCCGGCAAGGCAGGTGATCGATGCCGGGAAACGCCCGGCTGTTCCAGGTCCACAGGTTGAAGTCGAGCATCGTGGCGATCCGCGGCGTCGCGCTGCCGGGGTCGATGTCGTAGGCGTTGATCAGGAAACAGAAGTCGCGGTCGACGCGGTAGCGCCGCGGATCCTTCGGGTGGACGATGAAGAGCCCCATCATTCCCATCGCCATCTGCGTCATCTCGTCGGCGTGAGGGTGGTACATGAAGGTGCCCGACTTCTTCAGTTCGAACTCGTAGACGAAGGTCTTGCCCGCGCCGATCTGCGGCTGCGTGAGCCCGCCGACGCCGTCCATGCCCGACGGCAGCAGCATCCCGTGCCAGTGGATCGTCGTGTGCTCGGGCAGCCGGTTGGTGACGTAGATGCGCACGCGCTCGCCCTCGACCGCCTCGATGGTGGGTCCCGGACTCTGGCCGTTGTAGCCCCACAGCCGCGCGTTCATGCCGGGCGCGATCTCGCGCTCGACCGGCTCGGCGACCAGGTGGAACTCCTTCCAGCCGTCGCGCATGCGCCACGGCAGCGTCCAGCCGTTCAGCGTGACGACCGGGTTGTACGCCCGCCCGTCGCGTGGAACGAGCGGCGGCTGGGTGTGGGGCGAGCCCTGAGTCGCGGCTTCGGGCAGCGCGGCGAGCGACGGACGGTTGACTGCGGCGGCGCCCAGGGCCGCCGCACCGGCGGTGGCGAGCCAGGCTCTGCGTTGCGGATCCATGGACGCTCCCTTCAGTGCCCGCCCGCGGACTCGGCCGGTCGCGCCGCGGCCCGGCTCGCTGCGGCGAGCGCCGGCGAAGATCGCCCGGCGAGCGCGAGTTGCAATTCGTTCTCGGCGAGCCAGTAATCGCGGTTCGCCTCGATCGCGGCCGCGACGCTCGCGGCCTGCACGCGCGCGTCGGCGAGAAGCTCGAACACGCTGGACAGCATCCCGTTGTAGCGCAGGAGCATCTCCTCGGAGATGCGCTTGCGGAGCGGCACGACTTCGTCGCGGTAGAGCTTCGCGAGTTCCCAGCTCGTCCTGTAGGCCGAGTACGCCTCGCGGACCTCGGCGCGCGCGGCGAGCGCAACGTCCGCGGTGCGCGCGAGCGCCTGCCGGTAGCGCGCCTCCGCACGCGCGAGTTTCGCGTCGCCGAAATCGAACAGCGGCAGCTCGACTTCGATCTCGTAGCCGTTCTGCCTCGCCTCGCCGGTGGTCGAGGTGTTCGCGTAGCCCACCTCGAGCACGTTGACGAAGCGCGTGGCGCGCGTGAGACCCAGCGCGCGCGCGACCGCCTCGGTGTCGGCCTTCGCGACCTGCACGTCGAGGCGCCGGTCCATCGCCGCCTGCTCGACCACCGCGGAGACGAGCGGGGCGGCGGGCGGATCCGGCAGGCGTGCCGGAAGCTTAAGCCGCGCGTCGGCGTCGGGTTGCCCGAGCAGACGCGCGAGGCGCTCGCGCCCGGCGAGCGCGTCGTGGCGCGCGCGGGCGAGTCCGGCCGCGGCGTCAGCGCGGAATGCCTGTTCGCGCATCCGCGCGAGCGGCGACAGGTTGCCCGCCTCGGCCAGCCGGCGCGCCAGTTCGCCGGCCGCCTCGGCGGAGGCGAGCACCTGCTCGTCGTAGGCGAGGCGCTCCTGCGCCGCAACCGCGCGAACCCAGGCGCGGCGCACCGCGGCCGCGGATTCGACGACCTCGGACGCCGCGACGAGCTTCGCCTGCTCGAAGCGCTGCTTCTCGAGGTCGAGCGCGAGCGGCATGGTGACGAGCGACGCGACGTTGATCATCAGCGCACGCTCGATGTCGACGATGCCGCCGCCGCGCTTGTTCGAGTAGACGAACATGGGGTTGCGAAGGCGCCCGGTCTGCACGAGGTCGGCTTCGGCGATGCCGAGTTCGGCGAGCTTCGCCTGCAGCCCCGGCTGCTGCACCAGGGCGACCTCGACCGCCGTGTCGGGCGTGAGCGCCTGCGCGAGACGCGCATCGACGAACGCGCGACGCGCGGCCTCGTCCTGCGCCGCGACGTCGAGCGCCCGGGCTGTCGGGCCGATGCGCTCGGCGGCGAGCCGCTCCAGGTCGCCGCGGCCGCCGTCGGGAGAGAACGTCGCGCATCCGGCGACCAAGAGCGCGCTCGCCGCGTTGACGGCGCGCCGGACGACGAGCGGGCAGCCGCGCCTGGCGCCAGTCGGCGTCGCGCGCGCACCCGGCGGGTGCCAAGGCGGCGTCGCACGCGACGTCGCGAGGAGGAAATCCGCCGGGGGCGGGACTGCATGAACCATCGTTCGACTCCGAAGGTCGCCGCGGGGCGCGGCGAGGCGGGAGGCCCGCGCGCCGGCGAGCGGAGCGCGAACCCGGTCGGCCGGTCAGTTATCGACCGGCGCTTTCGGGGTCAGACGGTTCGTGGAGGGCGTTCGGGACCGACCGCAGCGACCTGCGGAACAAGCGCCGGTGGCGAGAAGAACGGCGGCTCCGCGCGATCGCCTGCAGCGACCACGATCGGAGCCGGCGGCGCGGCGGCGGTGACCGAACACGCCGCGCAGAGGTTGCAGCCGGCATCGGCCGCCGCCGCGGATGCGGCAACCGGTTGACCGGCATCCGCCGAGACAACCGACATCGCATACCCTGCGTCGGCCGACTCCTGTAGCACCGCGCGCTCGTGCTGCGTCACGCCGTCGTGCCCGGACTCGTGCCCCGCCGCCGCGGCGTGAGCGCTGCGGTGGTCGTGCGCCGCGCCGGCGGCCGGCGCCGAAGCGGCGCATAGCCAGCGCGACGACGCGACCGCGCCCTGCAGGGGCAGCGCGAACACGAGCAGCGCGACGAGGAGGTGGCGGAAGCGCATCAGGGGGCGAAGCTTAGCACGGCCTTGTCGGGGCTCCCGGCAGGGTGTTGCCCTCGCGACCCACGAACCATTCGTCGGCGGCGCGGGGATCCTGCGGGCTCCCGACCGGAAATCGTTCCCACAGCGCTCGGGCAGGTCCGAGGGGCGCGGCGGGAACCCTCCGGCCTCCCGGGTGCTCGCCTCTTGACCGCATCGCGCACGCGAAGTTCACACCGCGCCGTTCGTGCGCGGGCGTCCCAGCTTCGCGGCGATCCCGTCGAGTTGCTCGAGCGACGCGTAGCCGATCACCACGCGCCCCTTGCCGCCGGGCTTCGCTTCGATCGTCACCTTCGCGCCCAGCGCGTCGGCGAGGTCGTTCTCGAGACGAACGGTGTCGGCGTCGCGCGCGTGGCGCTTGAGGCGCGCGGCCCGCTTCGCCGGATGGAGGAGTCCGTGCACGAGGCGCTCGGTGTCGCGCACCGAGAGGCCGCCGTTGACCACGCGGGCGGCAGTCGCGGCCTGCTGGCCGGACGGCAGCGCGAGGAGCGCGCGCGCGTGCCCCATGTCGAGCGCGCCGTCCTGCACCCAGGCCTGCACCGCCTGCGGCAGTTGCGTGAGGCGGAGCAGGTTGGTCACCGCGCTGCGCGAGCGGCCGACCGCCTTCGCCGCCGCGTCGTGCGTGATCCCGAACTCGTCGATCAGGCGCTTCAAGCCGTGCGCCTCCTCGATCGGGTCGAGGTCCTCGCGCTGGATGTTCTCGATCAGCGCGAGTGCCAGCGCCGACTGGTCGGGCACGGCTTTCACCAGCACCGGCACCTCGGTGAGACCCGCCTTCTGCGCCGCGCGCCAGCGGCGTTCGCCGGCGATGATCTCGTAGCGGCCGCCGTCGACGGGGCGCACGAGGATCGGCTGCATCACGCCCTGCTCGCGGATCGAATCGGCGAGTTCGGCGAGCGCGCCCTCGTCCATCCGGGTGCGCGGCTGGTAGCGGCCCGGCGCGAGCCTCCCGATCGGAAGCGTCTGCTGCGTGCCCTGCGCGGGCGCCGGCTCATCGGTGCCCGCGAGCAGCGCGTCGAGCCCGCGCCCCAGTCCCTTCGGTCGGATCATGCGATTCCCCCGGCCGGCATCGGGTTCGCGCCCGATCCCGGTTTCGCTTCCATTCGGCGCAGCATCTCGCCCGCGAGCGCGAGGTAGGCCTGCGCGCCCTTCGATTGGAGTTCGAGCTTGAGCGCAGGGATGCCGTGCGACGGCGCCTCCGCGAGCCGGATGTTGCGCGGCACGACGGTGCGGTAGACCTTCTCGCCGAAGTGCTTCTCCAGTTCGGCCGCGACGTTCTGCGCGAGCGTGTTGCGCGGGTCGTACATCGTGCGCAGCAGGCCCTCGATCTCGAGCGCGGGATTCAGATGCGCGCGCACCTTCCTCACCGTCTGCACGAGGTCGGAGAGCCCCTCGAGCGCGTAGTACTCGCACTGCATCGGGATCAGCACGCTGTCGGCCGCGCACAGGCCGTTCAGCGTCAGGAGCGAGAGCGACGGCGGGCAGTCGA
>JADLBN010000268.1 GCA_020847675.1 Burkholderiales bacterium
GCAGCACGCGCGCGCGCGGGTCGCCCGCGAGCGCGGCGAGCGCTTCGCGCACCTCCGCGTGCATCGCGTCGTTGAAGCTGTTGAGCCGGTCGGGGCGGTGGAGCGTGAGGCGCGCGATGCCGTCGCGCGACTCGTAGCGGATCGATTCGAACGCCATGGTCAGACGTGCCGGCGGTGCTGCACGACGCGGAACCGGCTCGCCACGAACGCGGCGTCGGTGAGCGCGGCGTTGGCGGCAGGATTGGCGCCGGTGCCGTGGAAATCCGAGAACGCGGCGGACTGGTTCACGAACACGCCGCCGGTGAGGTTGATCGACAGCGCGACTCCGGCGTCCTCGGCCACGTCGATCGCGCGATCGACCACTTTCGCGTCGGTCGAGTAGAGCGACAGCGTGAGCGCCCCGTGGCGCTTCACCGCGTCGCGCGCGATCGCGAGGCTCTGGTCGGTCGAATCGGTCGCGATGACGAACGCGATCGGGCCGAACCACTCCGACAGGTACTTGTCGCCGTCGCCAGCGTCGAGCTTCACGATCAGCGGCGTGCGGATCGCGGCCTGCGGATACTGCGGGTGGGGCACGGCCGTCGCGTCGAGCAGGATCGGGCCGAGCGAGCGCGCCTTGTCGATCCGGTCGAGCACGCCGCGGTTCTGCACCGCCCCCAGCACCTCGACCGCCCGCGCCGGATCGCCGAGGAGCTTCTGCACGCCTTCGGTGATCGCCTTCGCGACCTCGTCGAACGACCGGCGGCCCTCGGCGGTCGCGATGCCGTCGCGGGGCACGTAGATGTTCTGCGGCGCGGTGCACATCTGCCCGGTGTAGAGCGAGAGCGAGAACGCGACGTTGCGGGCCACGGCGGGGAGATCGCTGGTCGAGTCGACGATCACCTGGTTGACCCCCGCCTTCTCGGTGTAGACCTGCGCCTGGTGCGCGTGCTCCTCGAGCCAGTTGCCGTTCGCGGAACTGCCGGTGAAGTCGATGAGCCGAACCTCCGGCCGCAGCGCGAGCTTCTGCGCGGTGTCGTCGCCCGCCGCGTGCGCGACCAGCGTCACGACGTTCGGGTCGAACCCGGCCTCGGTCAGCACCTCGCGCACGATCTTCACGGTGATGGCGAGCGGCAGCGTCGCTCCCGGGTGCGGTTTCACGACCACCGCGTTGCCGGTCGCGAGGCTCGCGAAGAGCCCCGGGTAGCCGTTCCAGGTCGGGAAGGTCGAGCAGCCGATCACGAGCCCCACCCCGCGCGGCACGACGCGGAAGTGCTTCTCCATCCGGATCGGGTCGCCCTTGCCCTGCGGCTTCTCCCACCGGGCGCTCGCCGGAATCCGGCGCATCTCGTCCCACGCGTAGGCGACCGCTTCGAGGCCGCGGTCCTGGGCGTGCGGGCCGCCGGCCTGGAACGCCATCATGAAAGCCTGGCCGCTGGTGTGCATGACCGCGTTCGCGATCTCGAAGCTCGCGCGGTTGATGCGCGCGAGCGCCTCGAGGCACACGCCGACCCAGGCCTCGGGGCCCGCGGCGCGCCAGCCGCGCTGCGCTTCCACGACCCCCGCGAACAGCCGGTCGAGGTCGACCTTCGGATAGGTGACGCCGAGGTCGATCCCGTAGGGCGAGCGTTCGCCGCCGACGCGGCCCACCGCGCCGGGCAACTCGATCGGGAACGGCTTGCCGAGCGTCGCCTCGTACGCGGCCTTCCCGGCCTCGGCCGCACCTTCGCCGTACACCTTCGGGCTGGCGGACTCCGGATACGGCGACCAGTAGCCGCGATCGGCGATCGCCTGGAGCGCGCGATCGAGCGTGGCGCGGTGTTTCTCGAACAGCGGATGGCTCACTTCCTTCTCCTGGCGCGGCTTCGCGCGCGGTGAGTTCACTCTAGCAGAAGCGCCGTTCCCTGCCTGCGGCGGGCGTTCCGCCGCGTGCGCTGCGGCTGCGGGGAACCGATCGCCGCGGGTGCGCGGACCGCCTCGCGCGGCTCAACCGGGACAGCGGGCGCGGCGACGCGGCGCGTGCCCGGCACCGCGGCTCGCTATCCCATGCCGGTCTGGTCGAAGTCGACGACCACCTTGTCGGTCGCGGCGTAGCTCTGGCAGGCCAGAACGAAACCGCGCGCGACCTCGTAGTCCTCGAGCGCGAAGTTGACGTCCATGTCGACCTCGCCCTCGACGAGCTTGCAGCGGCAGGTGGAACACACGCCGCCCTTGCACGAGTAGGGCAGTTCGATGCCGTTCGCGAGCGCGGCGTCGAGCAGGCTCTCGCGCGTGCGGTCGAGCGTGTAGGACTTGCGCACCCCGTCGATGACGACCGTCACCTCGGTCCCGGTCCTGCCCTCGGGCGGCACGCGGGCGGGCTGGTGTTCGCCGCGCTTCGGGATGCTGGCGGCGAAGCGCTCGACGCGCACCTTCGAGGCCGGATAGCTGCGGGAGGCGAGCGCCGCCCCCACCGCGTCCATCATGCCTTCCGGCCCGCACAGGAACACCGCGTCGACCTCGGAGAGCGGCACCCAGCGGTCGATGAGCGCGCCGGCGCGCTCGACATCGATCCGGCCGTGCAGGAGTTCGATGTCCTGCGCCTCGCGAGAGAGCACGTGCACCAGATTGAAGCGCGCGAGGAAGCGGTCCTTGAGCGCGGCGAGTTCCTCGCGGAACATCACCGTCCCCGAGGCGCGGTTGCCGTAGAACAGCGTGAAGTGCGAGCGTGGCTCGGCTTCCAGCGTCGACTTCACGACCGAGATGACCGGCGTGATCCCGCTGCCGGCCGCGAACCCGACGTAGAGGTGGCGTGCCGAGGAGTCGAGCGGCACGCTGAAGCGCCCCATCGGCGGCGTCACTTCGATCGTGTCGCCGGCCTTGAGCGACGCGTTCGCCCAGGTCGAGAACACGCCGCCCTCCGCGCGCTTGACCGCGATACGGAGCCTGCGGTCGTCGCGGCCCGAGCAGATCGAGTACGAGCGGCGAACGTCGGCGCCGCCGATGTCGGCCTTGAGCGTCAGGTGCTGGCCCGGTTCGTAGCGGAACTCGTCGCGCAGCGCGTCGGGGACCGCGAAGGTGATGGCGACCGCGTCACGGGTTTCGGGTTCGACGCGCTCGACGGTCAGTCGGTGGAAGCGGCTCATCGGTCGGTCAGTGGGGCTTGAAGTAGTCGAACGGCTCCTGGCAATCCTCGCAGCGGTAGAGCGCCTTGCACGCGGTCGACCCGAACTGCGCGGTGAGCCGCGTGCGCGTCGAATTGCAGCGCGGGCACGGAACGGTGACGTCGGAACGGCGCAGCGGGCTGATGCCGCGCACGTCGATCGCCGAGCGCCCGGGAACCGCGCTGCCGGGGGGCGCGATGCCGTATTCGCGCAGCCGCCGTTTCGCATCCTCGGACATCCAGTCGGTGGTCCACGCCGGCGCGAGCGCGATCTCGACCCGCGCACGGACACCGATCGCCGCGAGGCCCTCGACGATCGACCGGACGATCAGGTCGGTCGCCGGACAACCGGAGTAGGTCGGCGTCACGCGGACGACGACGCCCTCGCCTTCGCGCGCCACGCCGCGGACCATGCCGAGGTCGACGATCGAGACGACCGGGATCTCCGGATCGGGAATCGCGGAGAGCGCCCGCCACACCGCCGCGAGCCCGGCGCCGGCGCGCGCGTCCTCGATCGTGACCGGATCGTCGACCATGCCGGCCATCACCACCGCGCGTCGGGATAGGCGCGCTGCAGGAACTGCATCTCGCAGAGCAGGTGCCCGAGGTGCTCGGTGTGCCGGCCCTGGCGGCCGCCGCGCTGCGCGAAGTCGTCGGCGGGCAGCGCGAGCGTCGCTTCCGCGAGCACCGCCGCGACCCCTTCGCGCCACGGCGCCCGCAGCGCGGCGAGGTCGGGTCCTATGCCCGCTTCCGCCATCGCGTCGTCAGTCGCATCCGGCAGGAACCCTTCACCCGCGTACATCCAAAGCCCGTCGATCGCGCGCTGCATGCGCGCGTGCGATTCGTCGGTTCCGTCGCCCAGCCGGATCACCCAGTCGGAAGAACGCTCGACGTGGTAGGCGACTTCCTTCCCCGCCTTCGCCGCGATCGCGGCCACGCGCTCGTCGCGCGAGCGCGTCATCGCCCCGAGCGCCAGCAGGTGCCAGCGGTCGAACAGGAACTGGCGGGCCGTGGTCTCCGCATAGTCGCCGTTCGGCTGCTCGACCAGGAGCAGGTTGCGGAACCCGTGCTGGTCGCGCCGGAACGCGAGCGCGTCCTCGTCGCGTCCCGCACCCTCGACCTCCCCGGCGTACGAGAGCCACATCCGCGCCTGCCCGATGAGATCGAGGCCGACGTTGGTGAGCGCGATGTCCTCCTCGAGGACCGGCCCCTTGCCGACCCACTCGGACAGCCGCTGCGCGAGCACGAGCGCGTTGTCGCCCATGCGCAGCAGGAACTCGAAGCGTGCGTTGTCGTTCATGTCATCCGGGCGCCGGATCCGTGGACCCTCGCGCCGCTCCGATTCCCGTTCGCCACCCGCTGTTCCCTGTTCACTGTTCCCTGTTCCCTGTCACCTGAGTCAGATGTGCTTCACCTCATCGGGCATCGGAAAGAACGTCGGATGCCGGTACACCTTGTCGTTCGCCGGATCGAACAACGCCTCGCGGTCGCCGGGCGCGCTCGCCACCACGTCGGCGCTCTTCACCACCCAGATCGACACGCCCTCGTTGCGGCGCGTGTAGACGTCGCGCGCGTTCTTCATCGCCATTTCCGCGTCGCTCGCGTGCAGGCTGCCCGCGTGCTTGTGCGCGAGCCCGTGCTGGCTGCGGATGAACACTTCCCACAACGGCCATTCGCTGGTCATGGTCTCGCCTCCTTCACGCCGCCGCGCGGGATTCGCGCTCCGCGCGCTTGCGCGCGTGGGCCATCGCGGCCTCGCGCACCCACTGTCCGTCGTCCCAGGCCTCTTTCCGCACGCGGATGCGATCCCGGTTGCAGGGTCCGTGGCCGCGCAGCACCGCCTGGAACTCGGCCCAGTCGATCGGCCCGGTCTCGTAGTGGCCGCTCTGCGCGTTCCAGCGAAGCGCAGGATCGGGCACCCTGAGTCCGAGGTACTCCGCCTGCGGCACGGTCTGGTCGACGAAGCGCTGGCGCAGTTCGTCGTTCGACAGGAGCTTGATCTTCCAGCGCATCGACTGCGCCGAGTGCACGCTCTCGGCATCGGAAGGACCGAACATCATGAGCGAGGGCCACCACCAGCGGTCGAGCGCGTCCTGCGCCATCGCCTTCTGATCCGCGCTGCCGCGGCACATCGCCATCATGATGTCGAATCCCTGCCGCTGGTGGAACGACTCCTCCTTGCAGATGCGCACCATCGCTCGGGCGTAGGGACCGTAGCTGCAGCGGCACAGCGGGATCTGGTTCATGATCGCCGCGCCGTCGACCAGCCAGCCGATCGCGCCGATGTCGGCCCAGTTGAGCGTCGGGTAATTGAAGATCGACGAGTACTTGACCTTGCCCGCGTGCAGGTCGTCGATCAGGTCGTCGCGCGACACGCCGAGCGTCTCCGCCGCCGAATACAGGTAGAGCCCGTGCCCGGCCTCGTCCTGGATCTTCGCCATCAGGATCGCCTTGCGCTTCAACGTCGGCGCGCGCGTCACCCAGTTGCCCTCGGGCAACTGGCCGACGACCTCGGAGTGCGCGTGCTGCTGGATCTGGCGTACCAGCGTGCGCCGGTACGCCTCGGGCATCCAGTCCCGGGGCTCGACCTTCACGTCCGCGTCGATGCGCGCCTGGAACGCCTGTTCCTGCGGCGACATCTGCGACGCGTCGACGACCTTGTTCAAACCGGTATCGACCATCTGCGCGTACATCGCGATCCTCCTGGGTGGCCTGCCCTGCCGGCGACTCGCGCTTCGCGGCGGGCCGGATACGGCGCAGGAAATGATACGTCTTTACGCCATTCGAAGTAAAGGTTGTATCATATCGACGTGCGCGCCCCCCGACCACCGGCCTGCGAACCGGACCCGACGCTCGCCCGCTGGATCCGCCGGACGCTCGCGGCCGACCCGCCGCGCGTCCCATCGTTGATCGTCACCGTCTGGGGGGACTCGCTGGTGCCCCACGGCGGCGCAGCGTGGCTCGCGACGATCATCCGCCTTCTGGTCGATTTTTCGGTCAACGAGCGGGCGGTGCGGACCGGGATCTTCCGCGTCGCCCGCGACGGCTGGCTCGTCGCCCAACCGGTCGGCCGGCGCAGCCGCTACCGTCTGGCCGAAGGCGCCGGCCAGCGTTTCGCCCGTGCGTTCCACCGCGTCTACGACTCGCCGTTCGAGCCCTGGGACGGCGGGTGGGAGGCGGTCGTCGCGAGCGGCGAACGCTTCGGCCCGGCCGCTCGCCGGCGGCTGCGGGAGGAACTCGCGTGGGCAGGCTACGCGGCGTTCGCGCCCGGCCTGCACCTGCGGCCCTCGCGACGCGACGGCGCCGCGGCGCGCATCGCAGAGTCGCTGGGGCTCGAGGACGCCGTCACCGCATTCGACGCGCGCGACACGCCCGGCGCGGGGCTGCCCTCGCTCGCGTCGCGGGTCGACTCGGTGTACGACATCCACGCGCTCGCGGCCGCTTACCGACGATTCATCGCTCAGCACAGCGGCGTGGTGGAGGCGTTCCGCCAGCGCGCGAATCCTGATCCCGCGCAGGCGTTCGCGATCCGCACGCTGCTGGTCCACGCCTACCGGCGGGTGCGCCTGCGCGACCCGCAGTTGCCGCGCGAAGTGCTTCCGGCCGACTGGCCCGGCGCGAGCGCCTACACGCTGTGCCGCGACTTCACCCGGATGGCGCAGCCGATGGCGCAGGCCCACCTCGCGCGGGCCTACGCCGCGGAAGGCGAAACGCTGCCGCCGATCGATCCGGAATTCCACCGGCGATTCGCCGGGCCGGTGTGAGCGGTGCCCCTGCGTCAGGCAGGACGCTGCGTCGATCCCGCCCGTCAGGCCGTCACGGCCTCGAGCGGATCCTCGTCGTCCTCGTCCTCGTCGTCGTCCCAATCCCCGTCGTCATCGTCGTCGGGGTCCCCGATCGGGGTCTCGTCCTCGTCGTCGTCGCCCGGGCCGGCGAACCAGGGGCGTGCGGCCGCAGCGCGGCCGCCCCGGTCGAGCGTCGCGGGGAATCCGTTCACGCCGGCGGAATGCGCAGGTTCTGCCCCGGGTAGATCTTGTCCGGGTGCGAGAGCATCGGCTTGTTCGCCTCGAAGATCTTCATGTACTTGTTCGGGTCGCCGTAGTACTGCTTGCTGATCTTCGACAGGTTGTCGCCGGACTTGACCGTGTAGTACTGCGCTTCAGGCTCGCTGCGGTCGACCGACATCATGTCCTTCACCGTCGACACGCCGGCGACGTTGCCGCAGCACAGCACGATCTTCTCGCGCGTGGCCTGGTCGGGAGCGATGCCGTAGACCGCGACCGACGAACTCGCGCCGTCGAAGGTGACCGTGAGGCCGGTCGCCGACAGGTTCTGGGCCTTGATGTAGGTGACGATGGCATCGCCGGCGGCGTCGTTCGCCGCCTTGATCTTGGCCTCGTTCGCCGGATCGGCCTTCACCTCGGTCATCGCCGCCTGCGCGGTGCCCTTGCCGAAGAGCTTCTCCCCGGCTTCCTTCACGAAATCGATCAATCCCATGGTGCCTCTCCGTGGTTGGCTGCGCAGGACGCCGGTCGCGTCCCCGCGTCCGGGCAAGCATACACCGGCGAACCCGGTGGCCTTCGCTGCGGTCCGGCGTTCGCGACGCCATCGCGGGATTCCGCGTCGAGCCGCAGGGTCGCCGTCGCGTCCGCCGGGAGCCTTGACACGCTCCCGGCGCGCGCGAATCATCCGGCGTTCGCGCCGCGAAACCGCGGCGCCAGCCTTGCTGCATGACCACCCCCTCCCCGGCGCCGGAATCCGCCCCGTATCTTCACGCCGACGCCGTGAGCGTGTCCTACGGCGCGACACAGGTGCTCGACCGGGTGTCGCTGTCCGTCGCGCGCGGCGAACTCGTGGCGCTCCTCGGCAGCTCCGGGTGCGGCAAGACGACGCTCTTGCGCGCGATCGCCGGCTTCGTCGCTCCCACGGCGGGACGCATCGTGGTCGACGGACGCGACATCACCCGGCTCGCGCCGGAAGCCCGCGGGACCGCGATGATGTTCCAGTCCTACGCGCTGTGGCCGCACATGGACGTCGCGGCCAACATCGGCTACGGGCTGCGGATGCGCGGCAGGCCGCGCGACGCGATCGCGAAGCGCGTCGACGAGATGCTGAAGCTCCTGCAGCTCGAAGGCTATGGCCCGCGTCCGATCTCGGCGCTCTCGGGCGGCCAGAAGCAGCGCGTAGCGATGGGTCGCGCGCTGGCGGTCGACCCGTCGGTGCTGCTCCTCGACGAACCGATGTCCAACCTCGACTACCGGGTCCGGCTCGAACTCCGCCATGAACTGCGCGCGCTGCAGCAGCGCGTCGGCATCCCGGCAATCTACGTCACCCACGACCGCGAGGAGGCGCTGACGCTCGCCGACCGCATCGCGGTGATCGACGCCGGCCGCATCGCCCAGCTCGGCACTCCCGACGAGGTATTCCACCACCCGGTCTCGCCGTTCGTCGCCGGCTTCATGGGCGCCGACAACGCGATCGACGTCGTGCGCACGGGTGACGCCTGGGCGTGGACGCCGGCCGCGCACGGCGCCCCGCGCGCCCGCGCGCACTTCCGCGCCGACCGCGCGCGCCTCGCCGCGCCGGGAACGCCCGCGGGCCAGGGCACCGTGGCCGTCGACGGCACCGTCGGGCAGCGAGTCTATCTGGGGACCGTCTACCGTTACCGCATCCACGCCGGCGCCGACGACTTCTGGGTCGAGGACGCCGAGCGACGCGACGAAGGCGCGCCGGTGCGCGTGCTCGTCCCGCCCGACGGGCTGCTCGTGTTCCCGGAAGCGGCCTGACGCCGCTGCAGTCCACGGGCAAGCATTGCATCGCAACCAGGAGAGAGTCATGCGCACGTTCCGCAACACCCTGTCCATCGCGCTCGTCGCGGCCGGCGCGGCAGCCGGCTACGCGATTCCCTCAGCCGCCCAGGTCACGCTCAACGTCGTGACCGCCGGCGACCAGAACATGGTCGATTACGTCAACCAGTTCCTCGGGCCGAAGTTCGAGGCGCAGAACCCCGGCGTGAAGGTCCGCGCCGTCGGCACCGGCCCCGGCGACGCCGGCTCGCAGAAGATCCTCGAGAAGCTCGAGGCGCAGCAGAAGGCGGGCTCGACCGCCTGGGACACCGACGTCGCGGTGGTCCACCAGCGCGGCGCCGCGACGATGGTGAAGGAGAACCTGCTCGCGCCCTACCGCAACGAGATCGCCGCGGGCAAGCTCGTGTCGCGGGATTCCGCGACCAACGCGCTCGGGCAGAACGTCGACGGCTATGTGATCCCGATGTTCCACAGCCAGATCGCGTTCGCGTACAACCCGGCGGTGGTCAAGACTCCGCCGAAGAGCTACGCCGAGCTTGCCCAGTGGGTGCAGAAGAACCCGAAGCAGTTCGGCTACAACGGCGTGAAGGGCGGCATGTCGGGCGTCGGCTTCGTGATGGGCTGGGTCGCGGCGAACAGCGGCATGGGGGCGCAACTCGAGAAGGGCCCCTACGATCCGAGCAAGAAGGCGGTCATCGACAAATCGCTCGAGAGCCTGCGCGACTTCAACAAGTACGTCGTGCTGACCCCGGGCAACGCCGGGACGCTCGACATGCTGAACCGCGGCGAGATCGCGATGGGCCCGGTGTGGGTCGACATGTTCTACACCTGGGTTGCCGACGGCAAGATGCCGCCCAACGTGAAGCTCGAGCTTCCCCAGCCGGGACTCCCGGGCCAGCCGATGTACTACGTGGTGCCGGCGAAGGCCGCCAACGCCGCGCTCGCGAAGAAGTTCATCGACTTCGCGGCGAGCCCGGCGATCCAGGCCGAGGGCATCGTGAAGAAGTTCAACTGGTACCCGGGGATCGACGCGCAGTACGTGAAGTCGCAGATGGACGACAAGAGCTGGAACAAGCTCTTCGCCGACATTCCGCCCGACACGCTGCAGCAGTACGGCCGGCCTTTCCCTCTGTCCCAGTACTTCACCGACATCCTCGAAGGCTACGAGCGGGTGGTGCTGAAGTAACACGGGCCCTGCGTCCGGCGCGCGCGGGTTCGCGCGCGCCGGCGTCGCGCACATGACGGATCGTCGCAACTGGGCAGGGCTCGCGCTCGCCGCGCCGGCGCTTTCGATCGTCGCGGTCTTCTTCGTCGCGCCGCTCCTGATGTCCGCCGTCCTCGCCTTCCGCGGGACCGACGGCGGCCTGACCTTCGCCCACTTCGCGAAGGCGTTCGAGTACTACTCGACCGACCTCTGGTTCTCGGCCTGGATCGTCACGCTGTCGACGCTCGCGATCGGGGTGGTGGCGATCGCCATCGCCGGCTACCTGACGCTGGGCGAGCACCCGCGCACCGTCGCGATCCTGCGCTGGCTCTACCGCTGGCCGCTGTTCATCCCGTTCATCGTCACCGCACAGGTGATGCGGACCTTCCTCGCGAAGAACGGGATGCTGAACCACGTGCTGATCGGCAGCGGGCTGATCGAACCGCTGCAGGCGCAGAGCCTCCTCGACTGGCGCGGCATCGTCATCGCGTTCGTGTGGAAGCAGGCGCCGTTCGTGACGCTGCTCCTCGCCGGCGCGATGGCCGCGATCGACCGCCAGCACATCGAGGCGGCGCGCAATCTCGGCGCCAATCGCTGGCGCGTGCTCTTCGGCATCGTGCTTCCGCAGGCGCGCCGCACCCTGATGGTCGGCCTGGTGCTGTCGTTCGTGTCGATGCTCTCGGTGCTGTCGGTGCCGATGATGATCAACCCGAACTCGCCGACGATGCTGACGGTCGACATCGCCTACCGGATCAATTCGCACGGCGACTACGCGGTCGCGAACGCGCTGTGCCTCATGTCGCTGGTGCTCGCCTCGTTCGGCGCGTGGTTCTACCTGCGCGAAGCGGCGGCGAAGAAGGCGGAACCGAAATGATGGGTTCCCCCCGAAGCGGCCTGCGGCCGCCTCCCCCGAAGGGGGCCCTCGCCCTCGGGACGGCCCGTCGGGCGAGGAGGTCCCCCCGAAGCGGCCTGCGGGACGCACGGTCGTGAGACCCGGAGCCGCCGCCCTGGGCGAGACCCTCGCGCGCACCGTCGTGCTGCTGCTGCTCGCGTTCGCGATCTTCGGGCCGCTCGCGAACCTCGTCCTGTGGGGCTTCGCCGAGCGCTGGTACTTCCCGCACAAGCTGCCGCAGGAGTTCGGCCTCACCTACTGGGCGCGCGTGTTCGCCCCGCGCGGCAGCGCGCTCGCGTCGCTGTGGACCAGCGTGGGCGTCGCCTGCCTCACCGTGCTGGTCACGCTCGCGGTCGCGGTCCCGGCGGGTTACGCCCTCGCGCGGCTCAAGCTTCCCGTTCGCACCTTGATCCTGCTCGTATTCCTGCTCCCGCAGGCGGTGCCGAACCTGCCGGTCTACGTCAACATCGCGCGCGTGTTCTACGAGATCAACCTCAACGGGACGATCCTCGGCGTCGTGCTCGTGCACGCCTCGCACGGACTCGTGCTCGCCGTGTGGATCGCGTCGGCGGCGTTCGCGTCGGTCGACATTTCGCTCGAGGAGGCGGCGCGCAACATGGGCGCGTCGCCGTGGCGCTGCTGGACCTCCGTCACGCTGCCGCTCGCGCTGCCGGGGCTGATCGCCAGCGCGATCTTCGTGTTCCTCGAATCGCTCGACGAGTTCACCGGCACCTACTTCGTCGGCGTGCCCGACGTCACGACGATGCCGCTGCTCATGTTCAACGCGAGCATGGGCGGCAACTACCAGATCGCGTCGATCACCGCGCTCCTGCTCCTCGTGCCGTCGATCCTGTTCATGCTGCTGGTCGAGCGCTTTCTCAAGGCGGACGTGCTGGCGGCGATCGGGAGGTAGGCGTGTTGCTTGACGGTTCTGCCCGCGCAAACTGCCGTTGACGGTGACGCACCGATCGCTGACGGCACTTTCCATCCAACGTCATGTCGCGGCTATGCGTCGCGCTTCAATGAGGCCGCGGCAATCGCCGCGGAAGATCGGTGTCAGACACCACAGGATCGGTGTCAGACACCGCGTCGCTGCGGCAAGAACCGGGGTCGGACACCACGACGCTGCGCGTCTCCGGTGTCAGACCCCCTCCACCCCGGGCGCTGCGCGTCAACGGTGTCAGACACCGCGTCGCTGCGGCAAGAACCGGGGTCGGACACCACGACGCTGCGCGTCTCCGGTGTCAGACCCCCTCTGCCCCGGGCGCTGCGCGCCAACGGTGTCTGACACCGTCTACCCCGCCTGCCCCAGAGGGATCGTGGCGACCGCCTTCCACTCCTCGATCGGCACGTCCTTGCCGGACAGGGCGACGACGAGGCGGTCGAAGGTCATCGTCCTGCCGTCGATCGCCCCTGCGAGCGGCCGCGAACGCGCGATCTTCTCGCGCACCGGCAGGCTCCCGTAGGCGAGCGACAGATGCGGGAACGGCGACAGGCCTTCGCGCGTCCCGGTCAGCTTCGCGCTCCGCTCGGTGAGCGCGCGAAACCGGTCGGCGCGATCGAACGCGACGAAGAAGGCCCGGAACGGATGCTCGGTCCACTGGATGCCCCAGGCGCGCCACGCGAGCGGGCTCTCCTCTTCGACCAGGCGCCGCGCGAGCATTTCCGCGTCCTCCGCCGAGAGGTCGAGGTCGCCCTGCACGGTCGCGTGGGGCGAGAACGCGGGCATCCCGAAGAGCGGCGCGAGCGCCCGCACCAGCTTGTCGAGTTCGCGCTCGAGTGAAGCCTCGGGAACCAGCCAGAACGAGTACGACTCGCCGTTCAGACGCAATCCCTCCCCCGCAGACCCGCCCCGCGGTGAGCGCTCGCAGGCACCGGGCGCGTTTCGCCGTTCACGGCAGCATCAGGTCGGCGAGCGTCGATTCGAGGAATCCGCGCACGCCCGGCGCGCCCGCGAGGATCGGATTGCCGCGCACCAATCCCTCGCCTTCGAAGAACGCGTTGGTGAAGCCGCCCGCCTCGCGCACGATCGCGATGCCGGCCGCTACGTCCCAGGCGTTGATGTGCGGCTCGAAGTAGCCTTCGAAGCGGCCGTCGGCGACGTGGGCCAGGCCGAGCGCCCCGCTGCCCAGCCGGCTGTACTCGCAGTGGCGCGCGAGCAGCCGGTCGATCGCCGCGAGGTGCAACTGCCGCTCGCGACGGTAGGAGAAGCCCAACCCGACGCGCGAGGCTTCCGGCGCGGTCGCCGTCGAGACGCGGATCGGCGCTCCGTTCAACGTGGCTCCCCGGCCGCGCGCGGCGGCGTGCGTCTCGCCGAGCGCCGGTGCGTGGATCACGCCGAGCACCGGTTCGCCGTCGAGGACGAGGCCGATCGACACGCACCAGACCGGAATCCGCCGCGCGAAATTCGCGGTGCCGTCGATCGGATCGACGATCCATAGCGGCGCGCGACCGTCCCAGCCCGGCGTGATCCCCTCCTCCTCGCCCAGCATCGCGTCGCGCGGATACGCGGTCGCGACCTCGCTCCGCAGCGCGGCCTCGACCGCCTTGTCCGCCGCGGTCACGAGATCCTGCACGCCCTTGGACTCGACCGCCATCCGCGCCGGATCGCGCGCGTAGGAGAGCGCGAGGTCGCCCGCGCGGCGGGCCGCCGTCACGGCGAAATGCAGTCGGGCGTCGAGTTCGGCTGGAGTCATCGGATCGGCGGAGCATCGGTACCGCGTGCGCGGGAATGCCCGGGATGATACAGTCCGGCGCCATGCGCCTGCCCCCCGTTCGGATCCTCGTCCCGGCGGCGATCGCGCTCGCCGCGCTTGCCGGTTGCGCGACCGAGCGGATGAGCCCGGGGCTCGACGCCACGGTCCTCGCGGCGGTGATCGACTACCAGTGCGAAGGCGGCATCGAGATGCGCGTCGAACGCGCGCCCGACGCCCGCAGCGCGCGCGTCACGATCGGCTCCCGCCAGTGGGTGCTGACCCGCGTCGACAGCGCGGCGCAGGAGAAGTACGGCGAAGGCTTCAACTCGCTCTACCTCGACGGCAACGTCGCGATCTTCGAGAGCGACGGACGCGTCGTCGGCGGCAAGTGCCAGTCGAAGGTGCCGATGCCGAGCGCGCCGACGATGCGCAAATACGACTTCTTCTAGCCGGCCCGCCTTCGGCACGCGACTGCGGGATGACGCAGCCGACCGACGCTCCAGCCGAAGCACCGGCGGGCTGCGCGAGCCGGCCGCGCCCGATGCCGCGTTCCCGCCTTGGCGCGCCCGCCGTGCCGCGAACCCGGGTCGGAGTCCCGGTCAGGTGAACCTGCTCCTGGTCGGCGCACTCTCGTGGAATCCGGAGCGCATCCGGAGCCTCCACGAGCGCGGTCACCGGCTTTGGGGTCTGTGGTCGCGCAGCATGGCGTGGGACCAGGGGCCCTATCCCTCGCTCGACGGTTGCGTGACCCCGGTCGCGCCGGGCGATGCCGCGCGCACCATCCGGGAACGGCGGATCGACGCGGTCTACAGCCTGTTCCAGGTCTACCACCCGAAGCTCTGGGGTCCCGCCGCCCCGGGAGTCGCGCACGACATCTGGACCCTCCTGCGCGCTCTCCAGGACGAGCGGCGGCGGGGCGCTTTCGACGCGCCGATCGTTCGCCACTGGGGATTCGACGTCCAGCAGCTCGCGCCCGACGTCGTCCGCTCGCTCGACGGACACGTCTTCTGCAATCGCGAGAAGGCGCGCTACTGGACTGCGGGGCGACGCGAGGGCGGATGCGGCCTCGACGCGTTCGCCGCGTGCGAGACCGTCGCGTACCTCGACGGCGACCGCCCCAAGCTCGAGTTCATGAACGACGATTTCGCGGAGCGGCTGTCGGACCGCACCGGGGAGATCCACACGGTCTGCGTCGGGCGGCCGTTCGGCATCGACTACCTCGCGTGCGCGCGCCGCGGCATCCACGTGCACGTCTACGGAAACAACCACGACGACGTCTGGCGCACCGTCGCCCGCGACGTGTCGCTCGCCGGCGCCACGCGCGAGGCCGGGCTCTGCTCGCGCTACGTTCACGTCCACGCGTCGCTGCAGCCGGCCGCGAGGAGCTGGGACGAGGTCCGCCGCGCGAAGTCCGCGTGGGTGCGCGAGTTCTCGCGCTACGACGCGGGCTGGTCGTACGTCGGCCGCCCGCTGCCCTGGGAGCCGCTCGACGACCGGGCCGCGATCCCGAGCAAGGTGTCGACCTACCTGCTGGCCGGCTTGCCGGTGATCAGCGATGTGCGGCCCGGCTGGTACCGCTACGACGAGATCGCGCGCCTCGGGGTCAACGTCGATCTCGACGGCTACGACGCCCTGCGCGAGGGGCTCGAACGCGAAGTGCGGACGCGAGAACGACGCGCGAACGCGCTGCGCGGGCGCGCAGGCTACTCGTTCGACGCGTCGATCGATGCGCTGGTCGCGACCCTCGGCGAGGCGCGCGAACGCTACTTCGACCGCCCGCACCGCGAGCGGGCGCGCGGCCCGCAGGGCGCGCCCCGCGTCATCCACCTGAGTGCGAGCCCGGATCCGCGAGCGAGGCTCGCGAGCCTCGCTCGGCGCCTTGCGCGGCCGCCGGAAGCAGGCGGCATGTCGCTGCCGGCGGACATCGCCTGGGTCGCGAGAAGCGCATGGCGCGGGATCGCACTCCCGCGCAGGGCGGCGACGCTCGCCGCCGTGCTGGGCCGCGAGGCGGCCGATGGCGACGGAAGCGCCGGAGACACAGCGCGCGGGGGCGGAGCATGAGGGTCGTCGCGCTCGAGCGCTTCGCCGAGCCGTCGCGCCGACTCGATCCTGCGACACCCGGTTTCGACGATGCGGTGTCCGAGTCCGTCGACTTGTCGGCTCCGGGCCGCTCGCCTGGAGCGGTCCTGCGGGCACTCCCCGCCGCCTTGCGCGCCTGGATCTCGGCGCCCGCGACGATGCGGGAGCGCGCGGCGCTCGCGAGCGCGGCGTGGCGCACGCGCGGCGCGCGCGTGGGCGCGGCGCTGTCCGCGCCCGCGCTGCTGCGCCGGGTTCGCGAGCGCGAGATCGACGCGATCGCCTGCTACTCGTCCAGGGACTTCGCGCTCGCGACCTTCCTCGCCGGCGCGGCGAGGACCCCCTGCCGGGAGGTCCTGGCGCGCGGCACCCAGTACTTCGGCGAGTTCGCGTTCGAACTGCTCGCGGTGATTCCCTACGCCTACTGGCTGCATCGGCAGGGTCGCCTCGAGTTCACGGTGTCGACACCGGATACGCGCTGCCTGTACTGGTTCTCGCCGCGCCACGTGGAGCGCACGATCGCGCGGCGCTACGTGCCGATCACCGAATACCCGATCGGCGTGCCGGGCCGGATCCGGTACGACCGCAACGCGTTCCCCGAGATCCTCGACACGAGCCGGTGGACGCCGCCGCCATACCGGGAGGTCTTTCGCGACGACCGTTTCGGCTTCGACCGGCCGCTCTGCGTCGTCTGCAACAAGGCGACCGACGAGCACTTCCGCTGGCATCGGTCGATGACCAACCATCTGCCGTCCGACCTTCTCATCGAACTCGTGGGCCGGCTCCGCAGCCGTTACGAGGTCGTGTACAACCGCCCGGGCGCGGCGGACATCGTCAACGACCACCAGACGATTCGCGAGACCGGCGACATCGAGGCGCTGAAGGCGGCGTACCCCGACCTCGTCACGATCCAGGAGCTGCACGCCCGGTTTCCGGAGCTCGGGTACAACGAGCTGCAGCTTCGCCTCTACGCCGGATGCCGCCGCTTCGTCTCGGTGCTGGGCGGGTCCTCGTACCTCGCGAGCTGGTTCGGCGGCGTCAACGTCGTCTACGCGAAGCGCGGCTGGGAGGTCGCGTGCGGCGCGTACGAGCGCTGGTTCGACCGCTTCTCGGGCGCACGCGTGATCGCGGCGTCGACGCCCGAGGAGCTCCTCGACGCCGTCGGGCGCGAGATGCTCTGACGCCGGCGCGCCGCTCAGTTGCCCCAGTCGCCGCGGATCGCCCTCAGGATCTCGACGCGGCGCGCGTGGGAGCCGCGCAGGTAGTCACCGAGCGAGCCCGCGAGCCGGAGCGCCATCGCGTAGGTGCTGTCCATCGTGGTGTACTTGTAGAGGCCGAGCCGTCCGAGCGGGATCACGTTGGGGACGCGCGCCGCGTCGTCGAGGTAGCGCAGGAAGCGCTCGTCCTCCCACCAGACCGGGTACATGCTCACCCGGTCGTCGACGATCTCTCGCAGCACGACCGTCGGGCCCGGACGATCGGCCATGCGGGGTCCGTGGTGGATGACGCCGAAATCGGTCGTGCGGCAGACCGGCGTCTCCGCCCAGGGCGTGTAGAGCCACGCGAACGGGACGCCGTCGGGCGCGGTGCCGAGCGGTGCCTCGCGGGCGGGGTCGGCGAGATCGACCTCGACCCGATACCCCCGCCACTCGAGCGGGCCATGTCGGAAGCCCAGCATCGCATCGATCGGTGCGGTGGAGACCACGAGATCCGCCCGCAGCGCGCCGGCGTCGGTTTCGACCGTCGCGCCGCCCGCGTCGGCCTCGATGCGCGTCACGGTCACGCCGCAGCGCAGCTCGAAGCCGTCGAGCATCCGCTCGAACAGCGGGTTGAACCCGCCCGGCGGGTAGTAGTGCGCGGCCTCGCTCGGAAGGCGATACGAGCCGGTCGAGGCGATGCGCTCGAGACGGCGGAGCTTCCCCCACACAGCCGGCATGGCCTGGAGCGGGCGCCCCCAGAACTTGCGGTTGAAGCCTTCGAACGCGAGTCCGGTCAGCGTGGGCCCGACCGACGTCTCCAGGTAGTCGCGCAAGTCGCGCTCGCCTGGCGGCGCGCCTTGCTCCCGGATTGCCGCGAGCTCGCGCTCGATCGTCGCGCCGCAAGGCAGGCGTCTCACGCTCTCGAGATCGACCGGGAACGGGATCACCGGGAAGTCCGGGCGCAACCGCGTGCCCTGGTAGACGACGCGCTCCTCGAGCGCGAGGAAGCGGCGCAGGAACGGCAGGATGTCCGGCGTCCCGCGGAACACGCTGACGACGCGCGGACCGTACTCGTAGGGCACGCCCTCGCGGGTGTGCAGCGTGCGCAGCATGCCGCCGGGTGCCGCGCCGCGCTCGACGAGCAGGACCTCCGCCCCGAGCGATTCACGCAGCAGCAGGGCCGCGCATGCGCCGGCGAATCCGGCGCCGATGACCAGGACTCTCATCGAAGCGACGTTACTCGACGGGCGAACCGGCGGCAAACCCGCAGCCGGCGGAACGAGCGCGAAGGCCCGGATGGACGCGCGCCCGGCCGCGCGGCGAAGCGGGTCCGGTCTCCCGCGTGCGCCGCCACGGCGCGATAATGGGCCGTGCCCACCGCCTACTCGTTCGACGCCTTCCTCGCCGCGACCGGCACCAACCGGTACGACGACGACCCCTGCCTCGCGGACCTCCTCCGGCGTTTCGCGGGCTCGTCGACGGCGCGCGACGCCGACCTGTCGCGCTTCGGCGCCCGTGTCGCGGGCCCGCTCGCGACGCTGGCCGAGGAATCTGCCCGTCCGTCGAACGCTCCTGCACTGCGCCAGTACGACGCCTGGCACCGCCGCATCGACGAGATCGTGCTGCCCGCCTCGACGCGCTCGGCGCTCGCCGAGGTCGCCGGCGCGGAACGGCTCGGGGCGCTGCACGGCGACCCGTTCGCGTTCTACGCGAAGACCTACCTCGCGCACCAGAACGGCGAGGCGGGCGTCGCCTGCTCGCTCGCCTGCACCGACGGGCTCTCGCGCGCACTCGACGCCCTGGGGGATCGCGGCGAACATCGTGCCGCCCTCGCGCGGCTGCGCTCGTCGAGCGCGGACCGGGTGTGGCACGCCGCGCAGTTCGTGACCGAGATCCAGGGCGGCTCCGACGTCGGAGCCAACGCCGTCGAAGCGCGGCCGGCGGGCGGCGGCGCGTGGACGCTGCACGGTCCCAAGTGGTTCTGCTCGAACGTCAACGCCGACTACTTCCTCGTGAGCGCTCGTCCCTCCGGCGCGCCGGCGGGCCCCCGCGGCATCGCGATCTTCCTCGTGCCCGCGTACATCGATGACGGCGACCGCGCGCGCAACGGCTGCACGATCGACCGGTTGAAGGACAAGCTCGGCACGAGAGAACTCGCGACGGCCGAACTCACGTTCGACGGCGCGGTCGGATGGCCGATCGGGCCGCTCGACCGCGGGCTTTCGAACCTCGTCGACCTGGTGCTCGTCACCTCGCGCATGGCCTGCGTGATCTACGCCGCGGCGAGCCTGCGCCAGGCGGAGCGGATCGTGCGCGCCTACACCTCGTTCCGCACCGCGTTCGGCCGGCCGATCGGCGACTACCCTCCGGTGCGCGCCACCGTCGATGCGATCGCGACCGCTCGCGAACGCGCGCTCGCCGTCGCATTCGAACTCGTGCGTCTGTGGCCCGCCGCCGACGGCACGCAGGACGCGGTGGATTTCCGCATCCTGCTTTCGCTCGCGAAACCCGTGCTTACGCAGCGCGCAAGCGCGCTCCTGCACGACGCGCTGATGCTGCTCGGCGCCAACGGCATGGAGGAGCGCTTCTCGCCGCTGCCGCGGCTCTACCGCGACGCCGCGGTGATGGAGACTTGGGAAGGTCCGCACAACGTGCTGTTCGCGCAGGCGCTCCGCGACTTCGCGCGCCTGGATCTCGACGCCACGGCGTTCGTGGCCCGCACCGCAGGCGGCCCGGGCCGCGCGCTTGCGGTGGACCTCGCCAACGCGGCGCGCGCCGGCGGCGCCGGACCGGAAGCGCTCTTGCGGGTACCGGGGCTCGCATCCCGGCTGGTCGACGCGCTGGGCGATCGCGTGCTCGCGGGTTGACGCGGAAACGGTCCGCGCCGGCGAGCCGGCGCGCCGCCCCGGGTTCGAACCCGCGCGCGCGGACGCGCCAGGAAGGGAAGCAGGCGGATGGTCGTGGATTCGCTCGGACCCGCGCAGGGGCGCACGCTCCATTGCGGACATCCCGCTTGGCGCCGCTTCGTCAACTGATCCCGCGCGCGCGGCTGCGCCCGGATGATCGCGACGGGTCGCCACGACGGCCACGTGTAATTCTTTCAATCGCCTCGCGGCGGCGCGCGCACGCTTCACGCGGCCCTGCAGCGCACGTATCCTTCCGGGGTGTCCGGGCAGGCGTTCCGGCCCCGAAGAGGAGAGGTCCGATGGAGCGTTCCGTACGTTGCGCGGCGACTGCCGCCGCGTCGTTGGTTGCAATCGCGTTCGTCAGCACACCCGCCTTCGCGCAGGGCAAGGGCGGTGCTGCAACGGCCACCACCCACGTGCGCATCGTGGCCGACAAGTTCGTCGTGGTCGACCAGCACCCGATCACGGTGCTGAAGGGCGACAAGACGGGCAGGATCGTGTGGGAACTGCCGCCGAAGCCCTCGCCCTGGCGGTTCGAGGGCGACAGCATCGCGATCGATGGCGGCCAGTTCTTCGGCTGCCACGTCGAGGCCAGCGGCCAGCGCTACGTCTGCACCGACCGCTCGCCGCGCACCACGGCGCTCTACCCGTACCGCGTGACGGTCTACCAGGGCGACCGCGCCAACGCGCGCTCGCTCCACGTCGACTCCGCCGTACAGAACGAGTAGCGGGCCGGCACGAAGCGGGGCCCGGGCAAGCGCCACCGCGTCCCGGTCGCGAGAGCGCAGCGCTCCGGGTCAGCGGCGGCGCGAGGAGCCCGGTCCCGTCACCGCGCGGCGGCGCAACGCCATCGCAGCGAGTGCCGCGAGCAGCATCGCCAGCGCGGCCGTCGCCCATTCGGCCAGCGTCGGGACCGGTGCCGGTCGTGCCCTCGCAACCGCGGTCGTGGAGATCGCCACGTCGTCGATGCGCTGCTCGGCGCTCAAGGATCCGGTGCGGGCGCCGAACGTGAACCGGGAACCGGACTGAGGGCCGCCGGACAGTGCGACGTTGGTCAGAACGATGCCGCCCGAGTTGAAGTCGACGTCGAGACCGTTCGAATCGTAGTGGATCGTCACCGGCTGGAACGCGCCGCTGCTGAAGAGGGTTCCCTGCGCGGCGGCCACCTGGACGCCGTTCCACAGCACGCGGATGACGGGAGGGGTCGGAGTCTCCCCATTGTTGAAAATGTCGAACACGACCGCGACTCCGCTCCAGGTCCCGCTCTCGCCGAACGCGTCGGTGCCCGGCGGCGGCGCCCCGAAGCTGAAGCTGACCCCGTCCGCAGGCGGAGTGCTGCCAGGACCAATGGCCAGCGTGAACGAGGCGTCGAAGCTCGTGACCACCGAGCCGGGGTCGAGGTCGTTGATGACCAGCGAACCGAGATTGTCGATCACGTTCGGCGTGAGCCGTACGCTTCCCGAGTCCAGCACGGCGCTCTCGCGCAGGCTGGCGGCGCCGACGCCGGACGAGAAATCGTTGTTGTATGAGCCCGCAAGTGCAGGCGCGCTCGCGCCGAAGGTCAAGACGGCAACGATTGCCCACGTCGAAGATTTCATGGCCGACCCTCCTCTGATTGGGGTCAATATCACGTCCGGTCGTTTCGGGTCAAACCCGACCGCGCGGCTGAACCGCGGGGCAGGCGGCGATGTTGCGCGCCGCCAACGGGGCACGCCGTTCGACCCCTCTGGGCCCGCCATCGAGGTGCCGCAGGCTGTCCGGCGGCACCTCCGAGCGCGGTCGGTCAGTCCTTGACCAGCCTCCACTGCCCGTCGCGCACGGTGATCAGTTCGCGGCCGCGCTGGTCGAAGCCGGAGTGGTCGGCGGGCGTCATGTTGTACACGCCCTGCGTGCCCACCAGTTCCTTCGTCTTCTCGAGCGCGTCGCGCAGCGCGGCCCGGAACTCGGGCGTGCCGGGCTTGCCGTGCTTCAGCGCCTCGGGAACCGCGCGCGCGAGGAGCAGGCCGGCGTCGTAGACGTTGGCGCCGAAGGTGGCGGGCTTCTCGCCATAGAGCTTCTCGTACTCGCGCACGTAGGCCTCGGCGACCGCCTTCGACGGCACGCTGTCGGGAATCTCCGGCAGCACCAGCATGAGGCTCGCCGCGAGCACCGTGCCCTCGACCTTGGGTCCGCCGAGCTTGAGGAACGCCGGCGCGGCCGCGCCGTGGGTCTGGTAGACCTGCCCCTTGTAGCCCGCGTCGTGGAGCGCGATCTGCGGCAGCACGGTGGGACCGCCGGCCGCGGCGACGAGCACCGCGTCCGGCTTCGCAGCCATGATCTTGGCCACCTGTCCGGCAACCGAGGCGTCGGTGCGCAGGTAACGCTCGTTCGCGACGATCTTCAGTCCCGCCTTCTCGGCCTGGGCGCTGAACACCTGGTGCCAGTTCTCGCCGTAGGGATCGTTGAAGCCGATGAAGCCGACCGTCTTCACGCCGTGTTTCTTCATGTGCGACACCAGCGCGTCGGAGATCAGCGCGTCGTTCTGCGTGGTCTTGAACACCCAGCGCTTCTTGTCGTCCATCGGCAGAACGACCGCGGTGGTGCCGACCGGCGCGAGCATCGGCGTGCCGCTCTCGGCCATGAATCCGATCAGGCCGACCGCGTTGGGCGAGCCGGAAGGCCCGATCAGCGCGTCGATCCTGTCCTCCGCGAGGAGCTTCTTCGCGTTCACGACGCTGCGGGTCGGGTCGCTCGCATCGTCGAGCACGATGTACTCGACGCTCACGTCGCCGATCTTCTTCGGCAGGAGCGCGGCGGTGTTCTTCTGCGGGATGCCGACGACCGCGGTGGGGCCGGTTGCCGACGCGATCACGCCGACCTTCATCTGCGCGAGCGCGGGGGTCGAGCCCAGCGCGAGCGCGAGGGCCACGTGGATCCAGGACGTTGCGTTCATTGCGTTGCTCCTCCGTGTGTGCCTTCGCGACAGCCCTCCGGCTGCCCGCGAGGTGTGCCCGCCACGCCGTCACGCACCAGCGCGGCAATCTCGGTTTCGTCGAACCCCGCTTCTGCCAGCACGGCTTGCGTGTGCTCGGCGTACTTCGGCGGGAAGGGGAACTCGCGACGCATGCCCGGCAGGCTCACCGCCGCCGGCTGCATCCGGATCGCGCGCCCGTCCGGGGTGCGCGTCGTCGTGAAGGCGTCCGCGAGCGCCGGCAGGGCACGCACTTCGCGGATGTCGTTGATCCTGGCCCAGGGGATCGTCGCCGCAGAGAGCGTGGCCGCGACCTCGTCGGTCGCGTGCCCGCGCGTGACGTCCGCCATGGCCTGCCGCAGCGCCGCGCGGTCGCGCGTGCGTCCGGCGTTGGTGACACGTTCCGGCGTCGCAACCGGTGCGAACATCGGCGTGGCGGTGAGTCGCTTCCACTGCACGTCCGAGCCGATCGCGAGGTAGACGAAGCCGTCGCGCGTCGGGTAGACGTTGGTCGGGATGAACTTGCGGTGCTCGTTGCCGGTGCGGGTGATCTCCGCAGGTTCGCAGTCGAAGTCGACCAGCGGCAGCGTGGTGATGAGCCACGATGCCGCCGCCTGCAGCATCGACACGTCGATGCGCCTGCCCTCCCCGGTCTCCGCGCGCTCGGCGAGCGCGAGCATCACGTTGGCGTAGACCTCGTCGCCGGCCTTGAGGTCGACCAGCGGGACGCCGGCGGCCATCGGCGGGCCCGCGGGATCGCCGGTGACTTCCATGATCCCGGCCATCGCCTGCAGCACCGGGTCGTAGCCAGGCACGTCCGGATAGCGCGGCCCGAGCGCCGAAATGCCGGCCCAGATCAGGTCCGGTTTCGCCGTGCAAAGCGTGGCGTAGTCGATGCCCAGCGCCTCGTAGCGCGAGGGCAGCACGTTGCAGCAGAACACGTCGACGCCGAGTTCCGCCACGACCCGCGCGAGCGCCGCGCGACCGCGCGGGTCCTTGAGGTTGAGCGCGATCGCCTCCTTGCCGACGTTGGGCGCGACGAAGTAGGTGCGCCGGTCGGCGTCGACCGCCTCGCGTCCTATGTAGCGGTTCGGGTCGCCGGGCAGCCCGTCGCCCGAGGGCGTCGACTCGACCCGGATCACGCGCCATCCGAGCTGGACGAAGCGCATCGTCGCGTAGGGGAGCGACAGCGCCTGCTCGAGCGACAGGACGGTCCGCGGCCGCATCAGGCGGCGGTCCCCGCGACGCCGGCGGCGTGGAGCGCCCGGTAGACCTTCTCGGGCGTGAACGGCAGCGTCCGGATGCGCACGCCGGTCGCGTTGAAGATCGCGTTGGCCGTCGCCGCGGCCATGCAGATCGCCGGCGCCTCGCCCACGCCCTTCGCGCCCTGCGGGCCTTCGCCGTCCATCGTCTCGACGAAGTGGAAATCCATCTCGGGGATCTCCGGCGCGGTCACGAGCTTGTAGTCGCGGAATCCCGGATTGCGCACCACGCCGTTCTCGACGATCAACTCCTCGGTGAGCGCGTAGCCCTGACCCATCACGATGCCGCCCTCGATCTGGCCCTCGATACCGAGCCGGTTCAGCACGCGGCCGACGTCGTGCGCGCCGGTCACCTTGAGGAGGCGCACCACGCCGGTGCCGGTGTCGACCTCGACCTCGACCACCTGCGTCGCCCAGGCGTACGCGGCGGAGACGTCCCCCTTGAAGGTCTTGTCCTGGTGCTTCGAAGGCGGCTCGTAGTAGTGCGTCGTCATCACCAGATCCGCCTTGTCGGAGAAGTGCAGCGAGCGCAGGAGCTTCGCGAGGCTCATCAGCGCCTCGCCGGTCGCGGCGATCACGATGTGGCCCGACCGCAGCTCGAGTTCCGCCTCCGGAGTCCCGCTCACCTTCGCCGCCGCGGCGAGGATCTTCGACTTCGCCTTGCGCGCGGCGCCGATCGCCGAGTTGCCGCCGATGAACGTCGTGCGGCTCGCGTGCACACCGACGTCCCAGGGCGTGATGTCGGTGTCGTTGTTGACCACGGTGACCGCTTCGAGCGGGACGCCGAGCTCCTCGCAGACGAGTTGCGCCAGCACCGTCTCCGAGCCCTGGCCGATCTCGGAGGCGCCGGTCATCAGCGTGACGTGCGCGAAGTCGTCGATCTTGAGGATCGTCCCGCAACCGTCCGACGGGTAGATCTTCGCGCCGCCGCCGACGTGCAGCATCGACGC
>JADLBN010000269.1 GCA_020847675.1 Burkholderiales bacterium
GCGAAGCGCAGGAGCCGGTCGGTGGAGAGGTCGTACACGCCCTTGAACGCCCGGCCCATCCCGAGCGGCCAGGTCACCGGCGCGCATTCGATCGAGAGCACCGACTCGATCTCCCCGACGAGCTCGAGCGGCGAGCGCACCTCGCGGTCCATCTTGTTGACGAAGGTGATGATCGGCGTGTCGCGCAGCCGGCAGACCTCGAGCAGCTTGATCGTCTGCGCCTCGACGCCCTTCGCCGCGTCGATCACCATCACCGCCGCGTCGACGGCGGTCAGCACGCGGTAGGTGTCCTCGGAGAAGTCCTGGTGGCCGGGCGTGTCGAGCAGGTTGATCACGTGGCCGGCGTACTCGAACTGCATCACCGAGCTCGTCACCGAGATGCCGCGCTGCTTCTCGACCTCCATCCAGTCGGAGGTCGCGTGGCGCGCGCTCTTGCGCGCCTTGACCGAGCCGGCGAGCTGGATCGCGCCGCCGAACAGGAGCAGCTTCTCGGTCAGCGTCGTCTTGCCGGCGTCGGGGTGCGAGATGATCGCGAACGTGCGCCGCTTCGCGACGTCGCGCGCGAGCGCGGTCGCGGCGGGTGTGGTTGGCGTGGCGGCGAGTGTCTGCATGGCGCGGCGAAGGGATGCGATTATACGGGCGTGCGCCCCGCCCCGACCGGTACCCGCCGATTCGCGATGACCTCTCGACGTCGCATCACGCAGCAGGCGGCCGCGTGGGCCGCCGCACTCGCGCTCGCCGCGTCGGCCGGATGCAGCACGAGACCGCCGCCCGCGTCGCCAGACGCCCCGCCCGAGGTCGTCCACCACCGCGGCGACCGGTTCCAGAACCGGTACGTCGAGTTCGAGACCCTCGGTACGCGCGCGTTCTGGCGCTGGAAGTTCGAGCAGTGGCGCGACGGGCTGCCCCCGCCGTCGCCTCCGGCGCCGCGGGTTGCGGCCGATCACGCCTTCCTCGACGCCAACGCGGCGGCGGGCGCGGCGATGCAGACTTCGGTGACCTGGATCGGTCACGCGACCGCGCTCGTCCAGATGGGCGGCGTCGCCATCCTCACCGATCCGATCTTCTCCGAGCGCGCGTCTCCGGTGAGCTTCGCGGGGCCGAAGCGCGCGCAGCCGCCGGGCCTCGCGCTCGACCAACTGCCGCGCGTCGACGCGGTCGTCGTGAGCCACAACCACTACGACCACTGCGATCTCCCGAGCCTCGTGGCGCTCGCGAAGCAGCGCGGCGGGTCGCCGCTATTCGTCGTCCCGCTCGGGCTGCGCGCACTCCTCGTCGAAGCGGGGATCGATCGGGTCGTCGAACTCGACTGGTGGCAGTCGACGAAGGTCGAGGGCGCATCGGGACCGGTCGAGATCGTGCTGGTGCCGGTGCAGCACTGGTCCGGCCGGCGGCTCGACGACCGCATGCGCACGCTGTGGGGCGGCTACGCGGTGTTCGCTCCGGGAGGTTCGTTCTACTTCGCCGGCGACACCGGATATTCGCCCGATTTCGCCGATGCCCGTGCGCGATTCGCGCCGCGTCTGGTGGACGGCGGCTTCGATCTCGCGCTCCTGCCGATCGGCGCCTACGAGCCGCGCTGGTTCATGAAGTTGTCGCACATGAATCCCACGGAAGCGGTGCAGGCGTCGATCGACCTCGGCGCGAAGCTGACTGTCGGCATCCACTGGGGCACGTTCCCGCTGACCGACGAGGCGCTCGACCAGCCGCCGAAGGACCTCGACGCGGCGCGCGTCGCGCGCGGTCTGCGCGACGGGTCCTTCGTCGTGCTGCCGATCGGGGAAACGCTCGGGCTGCTTGACCGCAGGGGTGAAGCCACCGTCGCCGGAGCGGCCGGACCGCCACCGCCGGTTCCGCGGTCCGAACCGGGCGTCGGCCAGGCCGCACCCCCGGTCAGGGCGGCGCGCGACTCCTGATTCGCCGGGCGCAGGACTCCGGATTGCCGCCGTGCCGCCCCTCCGCCTCATTGCGCATCTCGACATGGACGCGTTCTACGCGTCGGTCGAACTCCTGCGCTATCCGGATCTCGCGGGGCAGGCGGTGGTGATCGGAGGCGGACGCGCGTCGGTGCCGCAGGAGGTCGTCGATCCGGCCACCGGGCAGGTGACGCGCCGCTACCAGAGGCTCGCGGGCTACGCCGGGCGCGGCGTCATCACCACCGCGACCTACGCTGCAAGGAAGCTCGGCGTGGGTTCCGCGATGGGGTTGATGAAGGCGTCGAAACTCGCGCCCGACGCCATCCTGCTGCCGGCGGACTTCGACGCCTACCGCGCGGCGTCGAAGGCGTTCAAGGCCGCGGTGCGCGCGATCGCGCCGACGGTCGAGGACCGCGGCATCGACGAGATCTACCTCGATCTCACCGGCGTTCGGCTTCCCGGTCACGAAGGCGAGCCCGAAGACGACGCCGATGCGTGGTGGAGGGCGCGCGACGTCGCGCGCGCGTTGAAGGACGCGGTGCGCGCGGCGACATCGCTCTCCTGCTCGGTCGCTGTCGCTCCCAACAAGCTGCTCGCGAAGATCGCCTCCGACCTCGACAAGCCGGACGGGTTGACGGTCGTGCGCGAGGCCGACGTTCCCGCGGTGATCTGGCCGCTGCCCGCGAAGCGGATCAACGGCATCGGTCCGAAGGCCGCCGCGCGGCTCGAACGTCTCGGCATCGCGACGATCGGGGAACTCGCCTTCGCGGATCGCGCGAAACTCGTTTCGGTGTTCGGCGCGGGCTACGCGCGCTGGATGATCGACGCGGCGAATGGCCGCGACGACCGTCCGGTCGTGACCGAGAGCGAGCCGCGGTCGATCTCGCGCGAGACGACGTTCGAGCGCGACCTGTCGGCGAGACGCGACCGCGCCGAACTCACGCGCGTGTTCACCTGGCTCGCGGAGCACGTCGCGGGCGACCTCGTGCGCAAGGGATACGCGACGCGCACGATCGGTGTGAAGCTCCGCTTCGACGATTTCACGACGGTCACCCGCGACCTGACGATCGACGAGCCGACGCAGGACGCGCGCGCAATCCGGCGCGCGGCCGGTGAATGCCTGAAGCGCGTGCCGCTCGAGCGGCGCCTCCGACTGCTCGGCGTGCGCGCGGGCAACCTGGTATTGGCGAGCCCGGCGGCATCGCCGGCCGAGGACGACTGACCGGTATCGCTGCGGCGTGGCTCGCGGCCAAACGCGGATGGGGCCTCTTCCGCGCGGCCGGGCCTGCGCCGGCTGCTGGCGACGCCGTTCCAAGTAGAATCGCGCTGAACGTCGTGCGCAGCCCATGAGCACCTACCCCAACCTCCTCGCGCCGCTCGACCTGGGCTTCACGGTGCTGCCGAACCGGGTGCTGA
Source organism: Burkholderiales bacterium (assembly GCA_020847675.1). Lineage (GTDB taxonomy): Bacteria > Pseudomonadota > Gammaproteobacteria > Burkholderiales > Casimicrobiaceae > VBCG01. The sequence continues at coordinate 3,333 of JADLBN010000269.1, forward strand.
TGGGGTCGATGCACACCGGCCTCGAGGAAGAGCGCCGCGGCTTCGAGCGGCTCGCGCGTTTCTATGCCGAGCGCGCGCGCGGCGGTGTCGCGCTGATCGTGACCGGCGGCATCGCGCCCAACCTCGCGGGCAGGGCCTCGCCCAACGCCTCGCAGCTCTCGTATCCGTGGCAGGCCGGACGCCACCGCACGATCACCTCGGCCGTGCACGAAGCGGGCGGAAAGATCGCGATGCAGATCCTGCACGCCGGCCGCTACGCCTATCACCCGCTCTCGGTGGCACCGTCGGCGATCCGCTCGCCGATCACGCCGTTCAAGCCGCGAGCGCTCTCCGGCGCGGGGGTCCGCAGGACGATCGCCGACTTCGCGCGCTGCGCGGAACTCGCGCGGCGCGCCGGCTACGACGGCGTCGAGGTGATGGGCTCCGAGGGCTATCTGATCAACCAGTTCGTCGCTGCGCGCACCAACCACCGCGACGACGACTGGGGCGGCGCCTACGCGAAACGGATGCGCTTCGCGGTCGAGACGGTGCGCGCGGTGCGCGCGGCTGTCGGACGCGACTTCATCCTGATCTTCCGGCTGTCGATGCTCGACCTCGTCGAGGGCGGCAGCACCTGGGACGAGGTGGTGACGCTGGCGCAGGCGGTCGAGGACGCCGGCGCGACGATGATCAACACCGGCATCGGCTGGCACGAGGCGCGGGTGCCGACCATCGCGACGATGGTGCCGCGCGCGGCCTTCACCTGGGTGACACGGCGGATGAAGGGGCAGGTGCGCGTCCCGCTTGTCACCACCAACCGGATCAACGACCCTGCGGTCGCCGAGGCGGTGCTCGCACGCGGCGACGCGGACATGGTGTCGATGGCGCGGCCGTTTCTCGCCGACGCGGCGTTCGTGCGCAAGGCCGCGGAGGGCCGCGCCGACGAGATCAACACCTGCATTGCCTGCAACCAGGCCTGCCTGGACCACATCTTCGAGCGCAAGGTCGCGACCTGCCTCGTCAACCCGGCTGCGTGCCGCGAAGCCGAGTTCGAGATCGTACGCACCGCCGCCCCCAAGCGCGTGGCGGTGATCGGCGCCGGACCGGCCGGGCTCGCGTGCGCGACGACCGCCGCCGAGCGCGGGCACGCGGTGACGCTGTTCGACGCAGCCGGCGAACTCGGCGGGCAGTTCAATCTCGCGAAGCGCGTTCCGGGCAAGGAGGAGTTCGGCGAGACGCTGCGCTACTTCCGCACGCGTCTCGAGCAGCTTCGCGTCGACGTGAGGCTGGAAAAGGTGGCGAGCGCGCCGGATCTCGCCGGATTCGACGCGGTCGTCCTCGCCGCGGGCATCGTGCCGCGCACGCCGTCGATTCCAGGCGTCACTCATCCGAAGGTCGCAAGCTACGTCGAGATCGTCTCGGGGCGCCGCATCGCCGGCGCGAAGGTCGCGATCATCGGTGCGGGCGGCATCGGTTTCGACGTCGCCGAACTGCTGACCCATCCCGGCGCGCCGCTGCCGCCGTCCGCGGTGCCGCCGGTGCCGAGCGCCGCGGGCGGCGACCCGGACGCGCTCGAGCACTTCCGCGACCAATGGGGCGTCGACGGCGCGTACGCGCAGGGCGGCGGCGTGAAGGCACCCGGAGGCGACGCCTCGCCGCGCAAGGTCTGGCTCCTGCAGCGCAAGGCGTCGAAGCCGGGGGAAGGCCTCGCGAAGACCACCGGCTGGATCCGGCGCGCGCTGCTGAAACAGCGCGGCGTGAGGATGATCGCGGGCGTCGAGTACGAGCGGATCGACGACGCGGGGCTGCACGTATCGGTTGCCGGAGAGAAGCAGGTGCTGGACGTCGACACGATCGTGATCTGCGCGGGGCAGGAGCCGCGGCGCGAGCTCGTCGCCCCGCTCGAGGCGACCGGTGTCCGGACCATCCTGATCGGGGGCGCGGACGTCGCGGTCGAACTCGACGCGAAGCGCGCGATCGAGCAGGGAACGCGGGTGGCGCTCTCGCTGTGACCGCGGCGGGTGGTCGCGGACGCAGGCGGTCGTCCCGTCCCGCGCAATGCGGCTCCTGCGGAACACCCTGCGAAGCGGTCGACAGCCGCAGGCGGCGGAGAACCGCGGGGGGCGCCGGGCGATAGTCCGGCGATTCGCGTTGTTGCATCCGCGCCACGCCTTCCCGCGCAGCGCGCGAATTTCTCTGGCGCTTCGACAAGCGTTTCCCTAGAATCCGTTCCTCGCTCGCAAGAGCCTACGCGCAACAGGAACCACGCTGATGAACTTCACGACGCATACCGACACCCCGAACCCGGCGCCCGGCGCCCGGTGCGGCATGGCGTCGTGCGTCGTCATCGGCGGCATGCCGGCGTTCGCCGGCGCCCTGCGCGCGCAGTAGCCCCCCGGCCTTCAGTGGTCCGCCGGGTGGCCGGCGGATCGATCGAAGGCCCGAAGTCCTCCCTTCGTCCCGGTTCCGCCGCTCTCGCGGTCGAACGGTTGCGCCCATGCACTCCGCGCGGGCGCCTTGGATGAGATGAAAGGAGGCCCATGCTGACCCACGACATCGACACCACGGCCGCCGGCAGGCGGTGCGGCGCGTCGGCGGGTTCCTTCCCGTCCTGCGCGAGCGACCGGTTCGCGACCTGAGCGTCGCGGACGAGTCCCCGCACCTCGCCAGGCGGCATGCACTCCAACGATCGCCCGACCGGGCCGCGGACGATGCGCCACGCGCATCCCTGCCCCGGGAAGGCCGGGTCGTCGTGTCGCTCCGGACGCTTTCCGCGCCCGGCGCGGTCGCGGCGACCCTCACGACCAGGACATGCGAGGCACCCGGAATGAAACGACGATACGAATTGCCGGAACGACCGTACGGCCGGCTCGATCTCCACTATGTGGGCGCCGGCAGGGCGGGCGCCTGCTACCGGCGCGACGACGGGCTGGAAGTGAGGCTCGCGGCGCCCGAGCGCGAACCGCCGGTCCAGCGCGAACGGCTGTCGGTGCTCGGCCTCATGCTCGCGTTCCTCGCGAGCGGCGAGCGGCCACGATGAGACCCGCGTCAACGCCGCGCCGCGTGCGCGCGTTGCACGGGAACGAAACGTCGCGACGCGAGGTCAACTCCGATGCGACGGCAGGATTCCCTCCTTCGGGCGGGAGAACGGCGATCCTGCACGCTGTGCGCGGCGTGCTTAACCGGAGATCGGGATCGCCGCCGCAGGCACGGAGCGTTCCGCGCCTGCGGTCACCAGTCGGGAGGCCCGGCGGAGGACGACCCTCCGCCGGGATCCTCGACGAAACGGGATCGGCCCCGCGCACGGCGTGCGCGGGGTCGCGGGCTCGCCAGCGGCCGGACCTTCGCGCTTTGGGTTAGGATCGCGTCGCGCGGCGCACGACGCTCCGCGACCGTGCCGCTTCGGCGCGGGCGACGAATTCGTTCCGGGGAGATGACAGCGATGGTGACGCGACGGGGATGGCTCAGGGCGGGACTGCTGGCGGCGATCGTGCTGGCCGGCGTGTCCGGCGCGCCGGCGGTGGCGCAGAACAAGCTCAAGGTGGCGGCGATCTACACGGTGCCCATCGAGCAGCAGTGGGTGAGCCGGATCCACAAGGCGCTCAACGCTGCGAAGGACCGCGGGGAGATCGAGTACGTCTTCTCCGAGAAGGTCGCGAACGCCGACTACGAGCGCGTGATGCGCGAGTACGCGGAGAAGGGCAACACGCTGATCGTGGGCGAGTCCTTCGCCGTCGAGGCGGCCGCGCGCAAGGTCGCGAAGGACTACCCGAAGGTCTCGTTCCTGATGGGAAGCTCGGGCAAGCCGCAGGCGCCGAACTTCTCGGTGTTCGACAACTACATCCAGGAACCGGCCTACCTCACCGGCATGGTGGCCGGCGGAATGACGAAGTCGAACAAGATCGGCATGGTCGGCGGCTACCCGATCCCCGAGGTGAACCGGCTGATGCACGCGTTCATGGCCGGCGCGAAGGAGGTCAATCCCAAGGTCCAGTTCTACGTCACCTTCATCGGCTCGTGGTTCGACCCGCCCAAGGCGAAGGAGGCCGCGTTCGCGATGGTGGAGAAGGGCGCCGACATCCTGTACGCGGAGCGCTTCGGCGTGTCCGACGCGGCGAAGGAGAAGGGCAAGCTCGCGATCGGCAACGTGATCGACACGCAGCCGCAGTATCCGGACACTGTCGTGTCCAGCGCGCTGTGGAACATGGAGCCGACGATCGAGCGCGCAATCAAGGCGGTGAAGAGCGGCAGCTTCAAGGCGGAGGACTACGGCCCCTACTCGATGATGAAGTACAAGGGCAGCGAACTCTCCCCCTACGGCACGTTCGATGCCAAGGTTCCGAAGGAACTCAAGGACAAGGTGGCCGCGAAGGAGAAGGCGATCCTCGAAGGCAAGTTCGTCGTCAAGATCGACGACCGCGAGCCGAAGGGCACGGCGAAATAAGCCGCGCGGGCGGTTCGCACCCGGCCGGCGGCGTCCGCGAATGGACGTCCCGGCTTGCGGGCGGTCGCGGGCGGCGTTGCGCCGTGGCGGCTGACGAGGGAGCCGCGTCCGCGATCCGGGGCGCGATCCGCGGGACACCAGACTGCGCTGTACGCAGGACCGTTGCCGGGACCAGCGCAAAGACCACTCGCGGATGAGCGAACCCGTCCTTCGCCTCTCCGGCATCACCCGGCGCTTCGGCGCGCTGGTCGCGAACGACGGGATCACGCTCGACCTCGCGGCGGGCGAAGTGCTCGCGCTCCTGGGCGAGAACGGCGCCGGGAAGTCGACGCTCGTCTCGATCCTGTTCGGGCACTACGTCGCGGACGCGGGGACGATCGAGGCGTTCGGGCGGCCGCTGCCGCCCGGCGATCCGGCCGCGGCGCTCGCTGCGGGCATCGGGATGGTCCACCAGCACTCGACGCTGGCCGACAACCTGACGGTGCTCGACAACGTGATGCTCGGCACCGAACCGCTGTGGCGGCCGCTCTCGCGGCGGCGGGAGGGTCGTGCGCGCCTCGTCGCCACCGCGGAGCGCTTCGGCCTCGCGGTCGATCCCGACGCGCGCGTGGCGCGGCTCTCGGTCGGCGAGCGGCAGCGCGTCGAGATCCTCAAGGCGCTCACCCGCGACGCGCGCGTGCTGATCCTCGACGAGCCGACCGCGGTGCTGACGCCCCAGGAGAGCGAGGCGCTGTTCACGACGCTGCGCGGCATGGTCGCCGAAGGCCTCTCGGTGATCTTCATCAGCCACAAGCTCGACGAAGTGCTTCGCGTGTCGGACCGCATCGCGGTGCTGCGCACCGGCCGGCTCGTGGCGGCGATGCCCTCGCGCGGGACCTCCAAGGCCGCGCTCGCCGAGGCGATGGTCGGGCGCGCGGTCGCGCCGCCGGTCGCGAAACCGCACGCGCGCGGCGACGTCGTCTGCGTGCTCGATCGCGTCGCGATGCGGGGCGAGCGAGTCGGTGAGCGCCTCGATGGCGTGTCGCTCGCGCTCCACGCCGGCGAGATCACCGCGATCGCGGGCGTCGCGGGCAACGGCCAGGCGGCGCTGGTCGACCTCCTGTGCGGCATGCGGGCGGCGGACGCCGGCAGCGTCACGCTCGGCGGCGCGGCGCTGCCGGCGGATCCGCGCGGGTGGATCGACGCCGGCGCGGCGCGCATCCCCGACGACCGCCGCGAGGTCGGCACGCTCGGCGACCTGCCGGTGTGGGAGAACGCGATCGCCGAGCGCTACCGGCGGCCGTTCGCGAGCGGCGGCATCGTGCGGCGGCGTTCTGCGCGCGCGTACGCACGCAGGCTCGTGGACCGCTACGACGTGCGCGGGGCGGGCATCGACACCCCGGTCCGAACGCTCTCCGGCGGCAACATGCAGAAGCTGATCGTCGGACGCGCGCTGTCGGGCGGCGCGTCGAAGCCGGACGCGTACCTGCCGACGCTGATCGTGGCGAGCCAGCCGACCTGGGGGCTCGACGCGGGCGCGGTGGCCTGGGTGCACCAGCAGCTTCTCGACGCCTGCGCGCGCGGCTCCGCGGTGCTGCTGGTGTCGGAGGACCTGGACGAAATCTTCGCGCTCGCCGACCGCATCGCGGTGATCCACGGCGGCAGGCTCGTGCCGCCGCGCCCCGCGAAGCAGTGGACGCTCGCGGAGATCGGCCTCGCGATGGCGGGGGTTCGCGATGCGGCTTGAGGCGCGCGGGGCGGTCTCGCCTGCGATGGCGCTCGCCGCGCCGGTCGTCGCGGTCGCGTTCACGCTGGCCGTCGCCGCGCTGTTCGTGGCCTGGGCCGGCGCGCCGGTGGGCCGCACCTACGCGCTGATCTTCGAGGGCGGATTCGGCTCGCGATTCGCGTGGTCCGAGACGCTTACGCGCGCGACACCGCTGATCCTGACCGGGCTCGCGGCCGCCATCGCGTTTCGCGCACGGCTCTACAACATCGGCGCGGAGGGGCAACTCTACGCGGGCGCGCTCGCCGCGGTGGCGGTGGGCGGCCTTCACGGCGGGACCGGGTTCGACCTGCCACCAGCGTTGCTCCTGGTCGCGATGTTCGCCGCGGCGGCGCTCGCGGGCGGGCTGCTCATGGCACTGCCGGCGTTCGCGAAGACGCGCTTCGGCGTCGACGAGGTGGTCACCACGCTGCTCCTCAACTTCATCGTGCTGCTGTTCGTCTCGATGATGCTCGACGGTCCGATGAAGGACCCCGCCGCGATGGGCTGGCCGCAGAGCGTCGCGTTGCGCGAGGAGCTGGAGCTGCCGAAGCTGGTGGAGCGCACGCGCGTGCACGCGGGCCTCCTGATCGCGATCGGGCTCGCCGTGCTGTCGTGGACCGCGATGCGCGCGACGACGTTCGGCTTCGAGGTCCGCGCCGTCGGCGCGAACCCGAGGGCAGCTCGCTTCGCGGGCGTGCCGGTCGCGCGGACGCTCCTGCTGGTCGCGCTCGCCTCCGGCGCGGCGGCGGGACTGGGCGGGGCGATCGAAGTGGCCGGTCGCACCGGCTATGTCACGCTCGACATGTCGCCGGGCTACGGCTACACCGGCATCGTGATCGCGATGCTCGCGGGCTTGAACCCGCTCGGCGTGGTGGCTGCCGCGGTCTTCGTCGCCGGTGTGCTCGTCGGCGCGGACAGCATGAGCCGCGCGGCGTCGGTGCCGACCTACATCGCCGACGTCATCGTCGCCGTCGCGCTGATCGCGATGCTCGTCGCCGCGCTCGCGGCGCGCTACCGGATCCGCCTGCGCTGACCGATGCTCGACGCGCTCGCCTCGATGCTCGCCAACGCCGACTTCTGGTCGGCGGTGCTGCGCATCGCCACGCCGCTCGTCTTCGGCACGGTGGGCGTGCTCCTGTGCGAGCGGGTGGGCGTGCTGAACCTCGGCATCGAAGGGATCATGGTCGCCGGGGCGTTCACCGGCTGGCTCGCGGTGCACGCGGGGGCAGGGCTGTGGACGGGGGTGCTCGTGGCTGCCGTCACAGGCGCGCTGTTCGGCCTGCTCCACGGCATCCTGACGGTGCCCCTCGCGCTCTCGCAGCACGTGTCGGGGCTGGGGATCACGATGTTCGCCACCGCCGTCGCCTACTACGCCTACCGGGTGAGCTTCCCGAACGTGTCGACGCCGCCGACGATCGCGACCTTCGCGGAGATGTCGTGGCTCGGCGTGCCGGTCCTCGCGGCGCAGACGCCGATGACGCTCGTCGCGATCGCGCTCGTCCCGCTCGTCGCGTGGGTCCTCTACCGCACGCCGCTCGGGCTCGCGCTGCGCATGGTCGGCGAGAACCCGGCGGCCGCGGAGGGCCAGGGCCTCTCGGTCTACGCGCTGCGCATCGGATCGATCGCGGCGGGCAGCGCGCTGATGGGCGTGGCGGGCGCGTTCCTGACGCTGTCCGCATTCAACTCGTTCTTCTTCAACATGGTAAACGGCCGCGGCTGGATCTGCGTCGCGCTCGTCGTGTTCGCCGGCTGGCGGCCGGGGAAGGCGCTCTTCGGCGCGCTGCTGTTCGCGTTCTTCGATGCGATGCAGCTCCGCCTGCAGCAGTCCGATGCCGGTGCGCTACCCTACCAGGCGTGGCTGATGCTTCCCTACGTCCTGTCGATCCTCGCGCTGGTCGCGGTCGCGCGCCGCGCGAGCTATCCGCAGGCGCTGATGCGGCCCTACCGCAAGGGCGAGCGCTGACCTCCGGTCCCACGGACAACGTCCGTGGGACCCGGGGTGCGCCCGCGCGGTTCGCGCCCAGGCGGGCACCACTCGCTGCGGTATAGTGTTCGTTTGAGGGGCGAGCGCATGAACCCCGAGACCCGCACCGCCAAGCACATCCGCCTCACGTCGCACCCGGCCGAAGGAGCGTGGGGCGCGCTGCCGATCCACTGGGGCCGGGCCGATCCGAAGGGGCGCGGGCCGGTCGTCGGCAGCACCGCGAACCGCAGCCAGCGCAACGTCATCGGCACCCACAGCGGCAGCTACGGCGTCTACCGTGCGCTCGCAGTCGCCGCCGGCGCGCTGATGCGCGGGCACAAGCCCGACCTCACCAATACGGCGCCGACCGATCCGATCGGACCGTATCCGCAGTGGGGCGATCCGGAGAAGATCGTTTCGATCGACCCGTTCGGCGCGATCGTCGCCAGCGCGTTCGCCGAAGAGATCGCGGCCGGTTACGACATCCGGCCGACGATCGCGGTCACCAAGGCGCACATCGACCTGCCCGAGGTGCATTCGGCGATGCAGGCGGGCCGATTGTCCGCGGACGGCCGCATCCTGCTGGCCAACGGATCCGCGGTCGTCACCAAGTCGGCGATCGAGCCGGTGTGGTGGCTGCCCGGCGTGGCGAAGCGCTTCGGCGTCGCAGAGGGCGACCTTCGACGCGCGCTGTTCGAGGAGACCGGTGGCATGTATCCGGAGCTCGTCACGCGCGGCGACCTCGAGGTGTTCCTGCCGCCGATCGGCGGGCAGACCGCCTACGTGTTCGGCGATCCGAAGCACCTCGCCGATCCCTCGGTGACGCTCACCGCGCGCGTGCACGACGAGTGCAACGGCTCCGACGTGTTCGGTTCCGACATCTGCACCTGCCGCCCCTACCTCACGCACGCGATCGAGGAGTGCATCCGCGGCGCGCAAGCCGGCGGTGTGGGACTCGTCGTCTACTGCCGCAAGGAGGGCCGGGCGCTCGGCGAGGTCACCAAGTTCCTGGTCTACAACGCGCGCAAGCGCCAGGAGGGCGGCGACTCGGCGTCGAACTACTTCCTTCGCACCGAGTGCGTTGCCGGTGTGCAGGACATGCGCTTCCAGGAACTGATGCCCGACGTGCTGCACTGGTTCGGTGTCCGGCGCATCCACCGCCTGGTGTCGATGAGCAACATGAAGTTCGACGCGATCACCGGCGGTGGCATCGAGGTCGGCGAGCGCGTTCCGATCCCCGACGAGCTCATCCCGTCCGACGCGCGCGTCGAGATGGACGCGAAGATGGCGGCCGGTTACTTCACCGAGGGCGCGAAGCCCGGCGAGGCCGAGCTCAAGGCGGCGAAGGGCCGGGGGTTGTGATCCCCCCGAAGCGCGCAGACGCGCTTCCCCCCGAGGGGGCGGACGGCGATCTCGGGACGGCCCATCGATCGCCGGTGATCCCCCCGAAGCGCGCAGACGCGCTTCCCCCCGAGGGGGCGGACAGCAATCCCGGAGCGGCGCGCGCGACGCTGCACCACGAAGCGCTGTGGCTGCGGTCCCCCGCAGCGATCCGCGAACGTTGCGCGAACCTGCTCGCGGCCGCGGACGCCGGACGCACGACACACTTCGCGGTTGACCGGACGAAGCTCGACGCCTGCGCGCAACTCGTCGCGGAAGTGACGCGCCGTCGCTACCCTTCGCTCGCCATTCCCTACCACAGCCGCTGGCGCCACTTCGAAGCAGGCGGCGTCGATCGCGCTCGCGAACTCGACCGCGCACTCGCCGGACGCGGCACGATCGACGCTGCCGCGGCTCGCATCGACCTCACGATCGTGAGCGTGCTGCTCGATGCCGGTGCAGGGGCGCGCTGGTCGTTCGCCGAGCAGGAGACCGGCGGACGCTACACGCGCTCCGAAGGGCTCGGCGTCGCGAGCTTCCGCGCGTTCGCGGCCGGGGCGTTCTCCGGCGCGACCGGCGATCCGGTGCGCGCGGATGCGCACACGCTCGCCTCAGTCGATGCCGCGGCGCTCGCGCGCGTCTTCCAGGCGAGCGACGCGAATCCGCTCGTCGGACTGGACGGGCGCGCAACGCTCTTGCGACGGCTCGCCGGCGTCGACGAGCGGCCGTCGACGCCGTTCCACGCGCTGCTTCGAACGGGCGGCGACGTGCCGGCACCCGCGCTGCTCGGCGTGCTGCTCGACCGCTTCGGCGTGATCTGGCCGCACGGGCTCACGCTCGGCGGCGTTGCACTCGGCGACACCTGGCCGCACCCGCTCGCGGGCGGCGCAGGCCTGACGGCCGGCCACGTCCCGTTCCACAAGCTGTCGCAGTGGCTCGCCTACTCGCTCTTCGAGCCGTTCGAGCAGGCCGGTTTGCGCGTCGTCGACAGGGACGCGCTGACCGGGTTGCCGGAGTACCGCAACGGCGGGCTCCTGCTGGACACGGGCGTACTGCGCCTGCGCGAACCCGCGGAGGCGTCGCGGCGGCACCCGGTCGGAAGCGAATTCGTGGTCGAATGGCGCGCGCTGACCGTCGCGCTGCTGGACGAACTCGCGCCCCGGGTTCGCGCGCGTCTTGGCCGCAGCGACCTGCCGCTCGCCTGCATCCTCGAGGGAGGCACCTGGGCGGCCGGCCGCGAAACCGCGGCGAGGCTGCGCGGAGGCGAGCCTCCGTTTATCATCGAAAGCGACGGAACCGTGTTCTAGGTGTCAGACACCGTGTCAGACACCGTGTCTGACACCGTGTCTGACACCGAAGTGTCGAGGGGAGACGATGACGGGCCACGCGCAGGTACTCGACCATCCGCTGATCCAGCACAAGCTCACGCTATTGCGCAGGAAGGAGACGAGCACGACGTCGTTCCGGCGGCTCTTGACCGAAGTCGGCACGCTGATGGCCTACGAGGTCACGCGCGACATGCCGATGCACGACGTCGAGATCGAGACGCCGCTCGAGACGATGACCGGGCGGCTCATCGACGGCAAGAAGCTCGTGTTCGTGCCGATCCTGCGCGCGGGCATGGGACTCCTCGACGGCTTCCTGTCGGTGGTGCCGGGCGCGCGCGTCGGCCACATCGGCCTCTATCGCGACCCGAAGACGCTTGTCGCGGTCGAGTACTACTTCAAGATGCCTTCGGGCATGCGCGAGCGCGACGCGATAGTGCTCGACCCGATGCTCGCGACCGGGCACTCCGCGGTCGCGGCCGTCGAGCGCCTGAAGGAGGCGCGGCCGCGCTCGATCCGGTTCGTGTGTCTCGTCTCCTGCCCCGAAGGCATCGCCACGTTCAGCCAGGCGCATCCCGACGTGCCGATCTATACCGCGGCGATCGACCGCGAGCTGAACGACCACGCCTACATCCTCCCGGGTCTGGGCGATGCCGGCGACCGCATCTTCGGAACCAAGTGAGCCGGGAGTCGCGAAGCCGCCGGCGGATGCGACTGCCTCCCGCGAGCCGTCGCCCGACGAACGACAGATCGCGTCTTGACCTGACGCCGAGCGAGCCCCCGCGATGGCCGACCTCCTGATTCGCGACGCGGTGCTTCCCGACGGACGCGCCGGCGTCGACATCCTGTGCGACGGCGGCCGCATTGCGGAGGTCGCGCCGCGAATTGGCGCGAGCGCGGCGCGCACGATCGACGCGCAAGGCATGCTGGTCTCGCCGCCGTTCGTCGACGCCCACTTCCACATGGATTCGACGCTGACCTACGGGATGCCGCGGGTCAACGCGAGCGGCACGCTGCTCGAAGGCATCGCGTTGTGGGGGGAGCTGAAACCCACGCTCACGCAGGAGGCGATCGTCGATCGCGCTCTCGTCTACTGCGACTGGGCGGTGGGCAAGGGCCTGCTCGCGATCCGCTCGCACGTCGACACCTCGGATCCGCGGCTCCTCGCGGTGGAGGCGCTGCTGCAGGTGCGCGAGCGCGTGAAGCCGTACCTCGACCTCCAGCTCGTCGCGTTCCCGCAGGACGGACTGCTGCGCTCGCCCGGCGCGCTCGCCAGCCTGAAGCGCGCGCTCGACCTGGGCGTCGACGTGGTCGGCGGCATTCCCCACTTCGAGCGCACGATGGCCGACGGCGCCGAGAGCGTGCGCATCCTCTGCGACCTCGCGGCGGATCGCGGGCTTCGCGTCGACCTGCACTGCGACGAGACCGACGACCCGATGTCGCGGCACATCGAGACGCTGTCGTACCACGCGCAGCGTCTCGGCCTGCAGGGACGGGTCGCCGGATCGCACCTGACCTCGATGCACTCGATGGACAGCTACTACGTGTCGAAGCTGATCCCGCTGATGCGCGAGGCGGGCGTCGCCGCGATCGCCAACCCGCTCATCAACATCACGCTGCAGGGACGGCACGACGGCTACCCGAAGCGCCGCGGCATGACGCGGGTCCCGGAACTGATCGCGGCCGGCGTGCCGGTGGCGTTCGGTCACGACTGCGTGATGGACCCGTGGTATCCGCTCGGCAGTGGCGATATGCTCGAAGTCGCCTCGATGGGGCTCCACGTCGCGCAGATGACCGGACGCGACGCGATGCACCAGTGCTTCGCGGCGGTGACGTCGACGCCCGCGTCGATCCTGGGGCTGGAAGGCTACGGGCTGGCGCAGGGCTGCAGGGCGGACTTCGTGCTGCTCGAGGCGCGCGACCCGGTCGAGGCGATCCGGCTCCGCGCGGCGCGTCTCGCGGTGGTGCGCGCCGGGCGCGTGATCGCGACCAGCGCGCCATCGCGCGCGGCGCTCGACCTGCCGGGCAGGCCGCCCGCAGTCGACTGGATGGCGTCGCGCAACGGACTTGCTCCCACGGCAGCGCCCTGACCCGCAACCGGCCGCGACGAAGCACCGATGACGAGGACGACTCGTGAGCCACGAGCGATGACCCGCGCGACCGGCGTGTCCTTGACGGCACACTTCGGCCGGCGGCGCGTGTTGGGCGCCGTGGCGGCCGCCGGTGCGATGGCGCTGGGGATCGGCAGGACGTTCGCGCAGGCGCAGGATGGCGTCCTCCATTTCGTGGTGGGGTTCAATCCCGGCGGATCCGCGGATCGTGTCGCCCGGCTCCTGGTGCCCGAGGTCGCGGCGGCCGCCGGTCGCAGCGCCGTCGTCGACAACGTGCCCGGCGCCAACAGCGCCCGCGCGATCGCGCGAGTCGCCGCGGCGGAACCGGCAGGCGACACGTTCCTGTTCGCATCGTCGGCCATCGCGCATCCGGACAACGTGCCGGCCATGTCGGCGCTGCGACCGGTCGTCGCGACCTCCAGCAACCCGATGGTGCTCATCGTGCCCGCTGCGCTGCCGGTTCGGGATCCGGAGTCGTTCGTCCGCCACCTTCGAGCGCTCCGCGAGATCAACTACGGCTCGGCGGGCGTGGGCAACGCCACGCACCTGTGCTCGGCCGACCTGATGGCCCGGCTGGGCATCGAGGCGACACACGTGCCCTACCAGGGGTCCACGCGGGGCATTCCCGACCTGCTGGCGGGCCGGGTCGATTTCATGATCCTGGGCACGAACGGGACCCTCCCGCAGCAAACCGGCCTGCGAATGCTGGCGATCACCACGGCGAAGCGCTCGCGCCTGCCGGGATTCGACCACCTGCCGACGATCTCGGAGACGATCGCGCCGGGATTCGATCACAGCCTGTGGCAGGCCGTGTGGGGGAGCGGACGGATGGCCGACGGAGCGGTCGGTGCGTTGAACGCGCAGTTCCAGCAGGTGCTCGCCCGGCCGCAGACCCATTCGCAACTCGCCGAGCTGGGCGCGGAAGCGATCTCCGGCCCGCCCGAGGTGGCCGCGAGACTGTTCGAGAGCGAGCGCGAGCGCTATCGCTTGCGCCTCTCGCGGTGACGCGTCGCGCGAACGCGAGCCAGCGCCTGCCGCTCCGCAACGAATCCTTCGATCGCATGCGACCCGCCGGAGCGACGTTCCACGACCGCCTTCTCGTCCACGCGCGAGATCGCGCCGACGTGCCTGCGTTCGTCGGGCGCGACGGGGTGTTGCGATACGGCGAGCTTCCCGGCGTGGTGCGCTCGCTCGCTGCGGTGTTGCGAACGGCCGGCCTCGGGCCCGGCTCGACCGTCGCGCTCACGGCGCGTTCCGAGCGCGACCACGTGCTGGCCGCGCTCGCGCTGCTCGACCTCGGAGTCGCCCAGGCAACACTCGCGTCCCGGGATCCGCCGGCGCTTCGTGAACGGCTCGCGCGACGTACCGGAGCGACGGTCGTGCTGGGCGATCTGCCTTCGGACGCGATCCCGGGACTGCCGTGGATCGGCCTGGCGAAGGTGTTGGCGCAGTCGCGCTCCGCGCGGTCCGGCACTGCGCCCGAGGCACGGCCGAATCCCGGTGCGTCAAGGCTGTACTTCACCGGTTCGGGCACCACCGGCGAGCCGAAAGTCGTCGCCTACGCGGAGTCCGACCTCGCCCGCCACGCCGCCTCCTATCCCCCGCTCGCCGCGCATCGGGTGCTGCGTCCCGCGCACGTCGAGTACAACAACTCGAAGCGCACGCGGCTCTACGTGCTCTGGCAGGGAGGGACGAACGTGTTCGGCGACGGCGTGGCCGGGTCGTTGCGCGACCAGTGCGCCCGGCACGACGTCACCTGGCTCGAGGTGTCCCCGCTCCACGCCGCCGATCTCGTGGCCTCCTGTCGGTCGGAGGGACCGCTGTCGGATCGGGTGTCGGTCAAGGTCGGCGGCGCGCGCGTGCCGATCGCGCTGCGGCGCGAACTGGCGCGGATCGCCACGCAGCGCCTGCTCGTCTCCTACGGGACCACCGAGACCGCCTACGTCGCCCACGCCGAGCCTTCGATGCACGACGAGCGCGAGAGCGTTGGGCTTCCGGGCGCGCACGCCGAGGTCGAGGTCGTGCGTGCCGACGGCGCCGCCGCGAGTCCCGGCGAGATCGGCGAGATCCGCCTGCGTACGCCCGGCATGGCGACGGCCTACGTCGGCGACGCCGCGGCGAGCGTGCGACATTTCCGTGACGGATGGTTCATGCCCGGCGACCTCGCGTCGTTGACGACGGAAGGCTGGCTGTGCCTGCACGGGCGCATCGACGACATGATGATCATGGACGGCATCAACATCTTTCCGGCCGAGATCGAACGGGTGCTCGAAGCGCATCCTTCCGTTGCGGTGGCCGTTGCGTATCCCGTCGCATCGCCGTCGCACGGGCAGATCCCCGTCGCGGCGGTCGAGCCGCGCGACGGGCAGGACGTCGATGCCGAGGCGGTGCTCGCGTTCGCCCGGGCGAGGCTGGGATTGAGGGCGCCACGCAGGATCGACGTGGTCGCCGCCCTGCCGCGCAATCCGCAGGGCAAGGTGGTCCGCAGCGCGGCAGCGCGCGGATTCGGGGACCCGGCCTGAACCATGGACGCGCGCACGATCCGGCAGGCGATCGTCGACGGGCTCGAGGCGGGCGGCGTCGGCCGGATCAACGAGAAGCGCATCCGCGATGCGTTCCTGGCCGGCGATGTCGATCTCACGCTGGCCGAGCTCGACATGGACAGCCTGGCGAGAATGGAGCTGTGCATCGCCATCGAGCTCTCCACCGGCATCTCGCTGGTGCCCGAGGAACTCGGCCGCTACCGGACGCTGGGCGAACTCGCGCGCGAAATCGAAGGACGCTGCCGGTGATCGACCGCGAATGGGTCGGGCAGGTCCTCGATGCGCTTGCCCGTTGCGCGACACAGAACCAGGCCAATCGCCTGTACATCCAGATCGAGGTCCACGCGAGCCCCGAGGAGACAGCCGCGATCGTCGACGGCGTGAGGGCGCGCCGCATGACGCTCGATCCCCTCCACCAGCGCTGGCACGCGGTCATGGAGCACGCGCTGCGCGGTGACGGGCGGACGGTGCAACCGTACGCGCGCAGGCCGCTTTGTCCCGGCGCGTCGATGTACGCGGCACCCGCCGGCGAAGACGCCATCGCCCGTCGCACGCTGGTGATTGCGTTCACCGGCAACGCGGAACGCCTCATGATGCCGCTGGCGATGTTCCTGCAGCACTGTCCGGCGGACGCCTACGACTTCCTGGTGTTGTTCGACCCGACCCGCCGCTTCTACCTCGGCGGCGTCGAGGGGTTCGGGAGCGACCTTCCGGCGTCGATCGCCGGGATCCGCGAGCGGGTCGGCCCGGAGCGCTACCGTCGCGCGGTGGCGTTCGGAACCAGCGGCGGGGGGCTGGCCGCCGTCTGGACCGCGGTCGAACTCGGGCTGCCGCGCGCCGTCTCGGTCGGAGGTGCGATGCAGAGCACGATCGCGGCTTCCGAGCGCGGACAGGCCCTCGACCTTTCCGGCTTCGGCGACGCGCTGGCGCGGCACGCGCATCACCTGCCGGAAGTGTTCTACCTCGCTGGCGATGGGGCGGAACGGGATCTGCGGAAGGGACGGGAACTTCAGGCCGTCCTGCCGACGACGCTGCTCCTCGTCCCGGGCTGCACCCACCACAACACGCTGTTCCAGGTTCGGGAACTCGGGGGGCTCGACCGGTTGCTGGAGGTGCTGCTCGGTGAAGGGCGCGTCGGCGCGCTCGGTTCGACGGTCCGGGTGGGCTGATGCCCGCCGCGCAGGCACCTGCGACTTTCTCCCGCGAAGCCGCGCGCGCTATGCTTGCGCCATGAAGTTCCGCGACTACTACGAGACGCTCGGTGTTGCGCGCACCGCGACGCTCGACGACATCAAGCGCGCGTACCGCAAGCTCGCGCGCCAGTACCACCCCGACGTCAGCAGCGAGAAGGAAGCCGAGGCGAAGTTCAAGGAGGTCGGCGAGGCCTACGCGGTGCTGAAGGACCCGGAGAAGCGCGCGGCCTACGACCGCTTCGGCGCGAACTGGAAGAGCGGCCAGGAGTTCACGCCGCCCCCCGACTGGGATGCCGGCTACGAGTTCCGCGGCGGGGAGCCGCGCCCCGACACCGGCGCCGACTACAGCGACTTCTTCGAGTCGCTGTTCGGGCGCATGGGCGCGGACGCCGGCCGGAGGCGCAGCGCGACGCCGGGCCGGGGCGAGGATCACCACGCCAGGGTGATCGTCGAACTCGAGGATGCCTACGCCGGCGCGCGCCGGTCGCTCACGCTGCGCGTTCCGGAGTTCGACGCCGACGGGCGACTGGCGGTGAGGGAGCGCACGCTGGAAGTGACGAGTCCGAAGGGGATCCGCGCCGGACAGAACCTGCGCCTCGCCGGCCAGGGCGGACCGGGCTTTCGCGGCGGTCCGGCCGGCGACCTGTTCCTCGAGATCGCGTTCGCGCCGCACGCGCGTTTCCGCGTCGACGGACTCGACGTCTCGGCCGACGTTCCGCTCGCGCCCTGGGAGGCCGAACTCGGCGGCAGGGTGCGAGTGCGCACGCCCGACGGCGAGGTCGACGTCGCCGTGCCGCCGCACTCCGGCGCCGGCCGCAAACTCCGGTTGCGCGGACGCGGCATCCCCGGCGAGCCGCCCGGCGACTTCTACGCCGTCGTCTCGATCGTGCTGCCGCGCGCCGACACCGAGGCGAAGCAGGACGCGTACCGCGCGCTGGCGAAGGCATTCGGCGCCGACGTGCGCCGTTGAGCGAGGGCGAACCGATGAGCGACCCGGAACGTGACGAAGCCGCGGCTGCGATCGTCGAGATCGACTACCGGCTGACGCTGGTCGAACTCTGCCGCGCGAGCGCCGCGCGCGAGGACGAGGTGCGCGCGTGGATCGAAGAAGGCGTGCTCGTTCCCGACGGGACGGTCGCCGGCGAATGGCGCTTCGCGGCGGCCACGTTGACTCGCGCGCGGGCGGCGGCGAGGCTGGCGCGCGCCTTCGAGATCGACGCGCCCGCGCTCGCGCTGGTGCTCGGGCTGATGGACGAGATCGAGCGGCTGAAGGCGAGGCTCGGATGAGCGCCTCGTCCCCGGCGCGGTTCGGAAGCGGCCGAGCGGTGCGGCGCGTCGAGGACGACGCGCTGCTCACCGGACGCGGCGTGTTCGCCGACGACGTGCCCTTGCCGGGGCAGCTCGTGCTGCACCTGTTGCGCTCGCCCCATCCGCACGCGCGCATCGTGTCGATCGGCACCGCGGCCGCGGCGGCGATGCCGGGTGTCGTCGCGGTGCTGACCGGCGACGACCTGTTGCGCGCCGGAGTGAAGCCGCTCGCGCAGTCGGCCGACTTCAGGCGCGCCGACGGCTCGCGAACCGCCGCGCCGCCGCAGCACGCGCTTGCCGTCGGAGTCGTGCGCCACGTCGGCGAGTGCGTCGCGGCCGTCGTCGCCGGCACCGCTCACCAGGCGCGCGATGCGGCCGAGGCGATCGACGTGCGCTACGAGACGCTGCCGTCGGTTTCTGAAGTCGACGCGGCGCTTGCCCCCGGCGCGCCGCGCGTCTGGGAAGCGGCGACCGGCAACGTCGCCTGCGAAGCCCGGCACGGCGATGCGCCGAAGACCGCGGAGGCGTTCGCCGCTGCCGCGCACGTCGTCTCGCTCGACCTCGTCAACCAGCGAGTGATCCCGGCCTCGATCGAGCCGCGCACCACGCTCGCTTCGGTCGATGCTTCCGGCCGGCTCACGATCCGCACGAGCTGCCAGACGCCGACCGGCTGGCGCGACGAACTCGCCAACGCGCTGGGTCTCGGCAAGGAGGCGATCCGCGTCCTGGTGGGTGACGTGGGCGGCGGTTTCGGCATGAAAACGACGCTCTACGCCGAGGACGTGCTGGTCGCGCACTGCGCGCGCACGCTCGGCCGCCCGATCGGGTGGTGCGCCGAGCGTCTCGACGAGTTCCTGTCGGCGTCGCACGGGCGCGACGTGAACACGACGATCGGCCTCGCGCTGGACCCGGACGGCCGCATCCTCGCGCTGCGCGTCGATTCGCGAGCGAACCTCGGCGCCTACGCGACGCCCGCGGGCGTGGTCATCCAGCTCCTGATCGGCCCCTGGGTCACGACGTCGATCTACGACATCGGCACGATCGACGTCCGCATCAAGGGGGTACTGACGAACACCGCGCCGACCGGGCCCTACCGCGGTGCCGGGCGCCCGGAAGCGATCTACTTCCTCGAGCGCCTGATGGACGCCGCTGCGCGGCGGACAGGCATCGATCCGGTCGAACTGCGCCGCCGGAACATGCTGAAGCCGGAGCAGATGCCGTGGCGCAACCCGATGGAGAAGACCTACGATTCGGGACAGTTCGCCAAGGTGATGGACGGCGCGATCGCGCTCTCCGGCTGGCACGGCTTCGACGCGCGGGCCACGGCGTCGCGGGCGCGCCGGCGCCTGCGCGGGCGCGGCATGGCGACGTTCCTCGAGTGGACCGGCGCCGATGTGTTCACCGAGCGCGTGACCGTGACGGTGGGCGAGGGCGCCGACGGCGAGGGCGAGATCGAGATGTTCTCCGCCACGCAGGGCATGGGCCAGGGCTTGCTCACGACCTACGCGCAGCTCGCGGTCGACGTGTTCGGCGTGCCGATCGAACGCATCCGCATCGTGCAGGGCGACACCGACCGCGGCACCGGCTTCGGCAGCGCGGGTTCGCGGTCGCTCTTCGTCGGCGGATCGGCGGTCCACGTGGCGGCGGCCGAGACCGTCGACGAGGCGAAGCGGCTCGCCGCGTCCGCGCTGGAGGCAGCACCCGGCGACATCGAGTACGCGCACGGAGAACTCACGATCGCGGGCACCGACCGCCGCATCGGCCTGTTCGAACTGGCGAAGCGGCAACCGGAACGGCGCATCGTCGTCGACAGCCGGAGCTCGGTCGACGACGCGACCTGGCCCAACGGCTGCCACGTCTGCGAAGTCGAGGTCGATCCCGACACCGGCACGGTCGAGGTCGACCGCTACTGGTCGGTCAACGACGTGGGGCGCGTCGTCAACCCGATGATCGTGATGGGCCAGCTCGAGGGCGGCGCGATGCAGGGCATCGGCCAGGCGCTGTGCGAGGCGTTCGTGCACGACGCGGCGAGCGGGCAGCCGCTCACCGCGACCTTCATGGACTACGCGCTGCCGCGAGCCACGCTGGTCCGCCATTTCGCGATGGCGATGGACGAGTCGACGCCCTGCCGCAACAACCTGCTCGGCGTGAAGGGCGTGGGCGAACTCGGCACCATCGGCGCGACGCCGGCCGCGGTCAACGCGGTGATCGACGCGCTCGTGCGGGCCGGCGCCGGCGACCGCGTCGACGCGCTGCAGATGCCTCTCACCGCCGAGCGCGTGTGGCGGGCGCTGGCGGACGTTTCGCGATAGGCTCCGAAAGCTGGCGCACCGCTACTTCTGCGCCCTCCTTTACGTTGCCTGCTTTGCGACTGTGCGCCTTGTGCCGGAACGCGATGCGTTGTGATCCTGCATGCGCTTGCCAGTATCGGCTTCGCGGAACCAGCGCGCCGCAACTTCGAAGTCATCCGTCCAGAATTCGTTCGGCGTTTTTGCCACGGGCTGCATGGTCGCCACATCGCCCGCAGTCTTTCCCTGAAGAAGCCAACGCCCGAGCGTGTACATGTACGAGTCCCACTTGCCCGACGAAGGTTGCATCGAAACGGCCAAGATATCGAATTCGCCATATCGGTAAGGCCGCGTTTTTTTCTCATCTCCATCGGAGCCGGTCCGTGTCTTCTGTGTCTCGGTCATGAAGACCTCGCCATCGAATCCGTATCGCTTGCCGTCTTTCACCACAGGCAAACGGCGCTCGCTGCGTTGCAACTTCACCTGAATCAAGATCGAACCATCCCCGTCATCGACGCTGTAGTCGTACGCGAAGTTTCCCTCCGGTGTAACGTCGCGCCAGCCTCGCGCTGCCAGCGCCGCAACAACGAACGTTCGGAACGCCGCATCTGCAATTACGCCCCGCAGCATTCGGCGCGTCAGCTCCGGCGCCCGGTACACCGCTTCAAGAATCATCTCGGCCGACGCACCTACCACGGCCTCATACGGATGGATCGGATGCGTCGCGCGCAACTCCTTGAAAATCGCCGCCCGTTCTTCGGACGCGCATTGGGCAAGCAGTTGTCGAACGGCCTTGACCGTTTCCTCACTCATCGCGGGTCGTTCTCGGTCGGCCGGGTGGGTTAGGTGCGAATGCGAGCACGTCGGCACGGCTCACAAGGGTTCGGCCGCCAACCGTCAGAGTTCGCAGCCGTTCGTTGGCCACGAGCTTCGCGATCGCCTGCCGCGAGACCCCCCGAAGTCGCGCCGCCTCGGCTTGATTGATCCACTCGGCCGGTTCAAACGACTCAGCGCTTTTATTGGTTGCGGTTGTCAACCTATTTTCTGCTATACTCTCGATGCAGCATGCTAGCAGTAGCTGTACTTTGGACCCGATGAACAAGCTCCTCGACGCCCCTCAGCCCAGCCTCTTTGCGCCCTCGCAGGAGCACCCTGCGAAGCTAATGCACGTTGTCGAGTCGTTCTACGAGACCGAGTTGGGCGCCACGTATCTTGGTGACTCGCGCGAAGTGCTCAAGGCGCTCCCCGGCAACAGCGTGAACCTGGTGTTTACGTCGCCGCCCTATGCACTGCACTTCAAGAAGGAGTACGGAAACGTCAGCAAGGCCGACTACGTTGATTGGTTCTTGTCCTTCGCGCGGGAAATCCATCGAGTCCTTGCAGACGACGGCAGCTTTGTCCTGAACATCGGTGGAAGCTGGAACCCCGGCTCCCCCACGCGCTCGCTGTATCACTACAAGCTCATGATTGCGCTCGTCGAAGACTTGGGCTTTCACCTCGCGCAGGAGTGCTACTGGTACAACCCGGCGAAGATGCCCGTTCCCGCCGAATGGGTCACGGTCCGCCGGGTCAGGATCAAAGACTCGGTCGAGCACGTCTGGTGGCTGTCGAAAACGCCATTCCCCAAGGCCGACAACCGCAAAGTGCTCAAACCGTACAGCCCGGACATGATTCGACTCGCTCAGCGCGGCGTCAGGGCAACCGTTCGGCCGTCGGGACACAGCATCACGTCGTCCTTCGACAAGATCAGTTCTGGCGGCTCGATTCCATCGAACGTCCTCGAGGATCAAGTCGCGACCGAGATGCTGATCGTCGGCAACAACTCTGCGAACGATCAATACACCATCCGCTGCAAGGAAGCAGGCATGAAGATTCACCCGGCACGGTTCCCTGCCGCGCTGCCAGAGTTTTTTGTCAAGCTTCTGACCGACGAAGGCGATCTGGTCGTTGACCCGTTTGCGGGCTCCAACACTACGGGCGCGGTCGCTGAACGGCTAGGCCGTCGATGGGTTGGAATCGAACTCTTGGAAGAGTATCTGGAAGCGAGCAAGTTCAGGTTTGGCGAGTAGCCGGCGCGGCGCGGCTGGCCCGCCGTAGCGCCCGTCTCAACTCCAACGTCAACTCCGGCACGACGCCGACTACGAACGTCTTGCCGGAACACCGGCACGCGCCGGCGATCGATTGCGTCGCTGCGGCGCGTCGAAACGGCTTGGAGCTGGAGCGCGGTCCGGATCGGACTCCGGACCGGCCCCGACTCGCCGCTCTAGGCTTCGTACTTGAACGAGAGCTGCACCCGCGCGCGATAGGCGACGACCTTGCCGCCCTCGACCTTCATGTCGAGCTTGGTGACTTCCGCGATGCGAAGGTCGCGCAGCGACTTGCTCGCGACCGCGATCGCGTGCTTCGCGGCGTCCTCCCACGACACTGTGCTCGTGCCGATCGCGTCGATGACACGATAGACACCGTCGTTTCCGCCCTTCTTCGCCATGGCTCTTCCTCCTTCGGATCGCGGGGCCGCCGGAGGGCGCCCCGTGCACGGTCATCATACCCACCCGCAGGCATCCTGCGCGACACGAGCTGCTGGCGGCAATTCCGCGGTGCAGCACCGCGCTGCGTCACCACCGCGCACGGTCGCGCGGACGGCCGATCAGGGGCTGCCGCGAACCTCGAACGCGACCGACGCGATCGCGTCGCCCGCGTTGTCGTGCAGCGCGACGACGTGGCGCCCCGGTGCGGGGGTCCACAGCGCGCGCTCGCCCTTCCCTTCGAGCGCTCGCCCGTCGAGGGTCCACGCATGGCCTGGACGGGCGTCGCTCGCGACGAACGCGATGCGCTGGTGCGCGGCCGGGATGTCGGGATCGAGCGCGATGATCGTGTCGGGCGCCGGATAGCGGATGCGCGGAGCGAGCGCGGCTTCCGGAACGTCCCCGGTTCGGGGCACAGCGCGCACGATCGCCATCGCGGTGCCGGATACGAACCACTCGTCTCGTCCGGCCTCGACGGGTGGGTCGAACGACACGTTCGCGCGGACGAGGCCGCGCGGCGGCACGGGAGACCGCGAAGCGGCTTCGCGGTGCAGGAAATGGACGACGTCGCGCCACACCGGCGCTGCGCCGGTGACGCCCGACACGTCGTGCATCGGTGCGCCGGAGAAGTTGCCGACCCACACGCCGACCGTGTAGCGCGAGGTGAACCCGACGCACCAGTTGTCGCGCATGTCCTTGCTGGTGCCGGTCTTGACCGCGCTCCACACGCGGGTGGCGAGCGGATTCTCGAGGCCGAAGGTGGTCGCGCGCGCACCGCGGTCGGACAGGATGTCGGCGACGACGAAGCTCGCCGCGGCGCCCAGGACCCTGCGTCCTTCCGCGCCCGGACCGATCGGGGTGCGCATCGGCGCCCCCGTGCCGGCGGCGCCCGTGCGGCTCGCGCTCCACACGCCGCCGTTCGCCAGCGCGCGGTAGGCGTTGGCGAGCGCGAGGAGCGTCACGTCGGCGCCGCCGAGGGCGAGCGCCGCGCCGTAGTGGTCGGGCGCCTCGGTCAGCGAGTCGAAGCCGAGCGCGCGCAGCGTGTCGTGGAAGCGGTCGAGGCCGACGAGTTCGAGCGTGCGCACTGCGGGAACGTTGAGCGAGCCTGCGAGCGCCGTGCGCACGCTGACCAAGCCGCGGAACGACCGGTCGTAGTTCTGCGGTGCGTAGACACCGCGCGCGGTCGGGATCGCGAGCGGACTGTCGTCGACCAGCGAGGCCGCCGTGAGACGGGCGTCATCGATCGCGAGCGCGTAGAGGAAGGGCTTGAGCGTCGAGCCCGCCTGCCGCGGCGCGAGAACGCCGTCGACCTGCGGCGCGCCCGACAGCTCGCCGCTCGAGCCCACCCACGCGAGAACCTCGCCGCTGGCGTTGTCGAGAACCACGATCGCGCCGTCGCCCACGCCGCGGTCCGCGAGCGCCGACAGGTGCTCGACGAGCGTCGCCTGCGCGAACGCCTGCGTGTTCGCATCGAGTGTCGTGACGAGCCGCTCGCCCGGAACGCGCAGCAGGCGCGCGGCGAGATGCGGAGCGAGGTCCTCGCGGGCCTGCAAGCGGTTGCCTCCGGCCAGCGCGGTCGAGGCAGTGGCCCGCACCGCATCGCAGTCCGCGAGCGGCGCGAGCGCCAGAGCCACCGAGCACGCGCGCCGCGCGACGATCGCAGGCTGCGCCGACGGCCCGCGCAGGAGCGCGACGAGGACCGCCGACTCGCGCGCGTCGAGCCCCGAGGGCGCCTTCGCGAACAGGCCGCGCGCGGCGGCGCCGATGCCGACGAGTTCGCCGCGGTACGACGACAGGTTGAGGTACGCCTCCAGCACTTCGCGCTTCGACCAGCGCTCCTCGATCGCGAGCGCGGCCGACGCCTGGTCCCATTTCTGGCCGAGCGTGCGCGCTTCTCCGCCGCGAGCGCGAAGTGCCGGATCGACGAGCCCGGCGAGCTGCATCGTGAGGGTCGAGCCTCCGCGAGGCCGCCGCCCGTCGACGACCCGCCACGCGCTGTCCCACGCCGCGATCGCGAGCCCGGTCCAGTCGACGCCGTCGTGCTCGAAGAAGCGCTTGTCCTCGCCCGCCACGACCGCCGCGACGAGCGCCGGCGACACCTCGTCGAGCGCGACCCAGTCGAGCCTGCGCACGCTCCGGTCGATGCGCGCCGTGGCGAGGACGGTTCCGCCGCGGTCGAGCAGCACCGCCTCCGACGGGCGGAACGCCGCGCGGACTTCCGCGAAGGTCGGCGGAGCGTCGCCGGCCGGCGCGGAAAGAGCCGGCGCGACAGCGAGCGCGAACGCACAGGCCGCGATGGCGCGCAGCCCTCGGCCGAGCGTTCGTCGCGTCGGCCCGCTCACGGCTCGATGCTCCACGGAGGAACCGGCGACTCGCCGAACATCTCGGGCGCGTACATTGCTTCGACACGCGTCGGCGGCAGCGCGAATGCGCCGGGATTGTCGAGGCGCAGCGTGTACTCGACCACGAAGCGGCCCTTGGGCACGTAGCGGAAGTAGGCGCGGAAGGCGCTCGCAGCGCGCTCCTCGAAGGCGGGGAACACGGTGCCAACGCGCCGCTCGCCGGCGGTCGCCATCGCCGACTCGCCACCCAGCCCGCGGCCGAGCGCCGTCGCGCCCGCCGGCAGCGGATCCTCGACCACGACCCACGCCATGTCGGCCTGCGCGTCCACGTCGAGGGTGACGCGCGCGAGGTCGCCCCTCCGCCAGGTGCCCGGCGTCTGCTGGCGCAGCGGCGCGACCGTGCGCGTCACCCGATAGCCCGATGCGAGCGGCGCGACGAGCGGGATCGCGGCGATGCTTCGCACCGTGACCCAGGGCGCACCGCTGCCCTGTTGCCTGAGCGCCATCTCGGCGCGCGCATCGGGCCACGCGAGCCGCTGCGCGAAGGTCTTCGCTCCGTCCCCCGGTGCCCACGCATGGGTGAAGCTCGTGTTGCCGAGCGTGGCGGTCGACGATCCGGTCGGTGCGACCGACTCGAAGCGCGCGGAGAACTTCGCCATCGCGAGCGTGCCCCAGGCGTTGGCGACGGTCGTGTTCCAGTGGCCGCGCTGCAGGCGCCCGAGCGATCCGCGCGCGAGACGCGGCAGGTCCTCGCGCCAGCCGGGCTCGTCGAGCATCGCGAGGATCAGCTTGTTCGCGTTCGCGTCCGCCGACACCATCAGCCACCACAGCGCGTCGGTCTTCTCGGTCGAGAAGCCCATCGTCGTGCCGTGGAACGAGAGCCGCGCGCGAAGGATCTCGCCGGCCGCGCGCAGCCTCGCGTCGCGCTGCGGCAGCTTCGGCTGGCGCTTGAGGACGAGGTACCAGTCGATCACCGCCGACGTGGGCCACAAGTCGGGGTCGATGGCGATGCTGTCGAGCCACTTCGCGTTCAGCGGTTCCTCGCGCCGCGACAGCGCTTCCAGCGCCGCGACCTTGCGGATCGACAGGTCCGCCGTCGGCAGCGCCGAGTTGCGCCGCACCCGGCCCTCGACGAACGCCACCAGCGCGTCCTCCATGCGCGAGCGCTCGCGGTCGGGGATCGCGAATCCCGCCTCGCGCGACACCGAGAGAAGATACGAGGTCAGCACGTCGTCGCCGTCGCGCATCGTCGTCCAGTAGCGCACGAAACCGTCGCGATCGAGGTAGCCGGGCAGTTCGCTCATCAACGCGGACCAGCGGCCCGTGTCGGAGAGGCCGATGGCGATGGAGGCGCGCTGCTCGAAGCAGGAGAACGGGTAGCGGGCGAAGAAGTCGCGCACGCCCGGCAGCGTGCCTGCGAGCTTCGCCTGGAACTGCACGTCGACGCCGCCGCGGCCCGGCAGCGCGTCCGACGGACGTTCGACCGGGAGGGGAATCGGCTCGGCGAGCTGGAACATCGTCGCCTGCAGCGTGCGTTCCGGCACCGCGGGCACGACCGCCTGCGAGAGCTTCATCGCGTCGCGCAAGCGCGCGCCTCCGTCGTCGCCCGCCGCGTCGAACTGCCAGGCGATCGACGTCGCGCCGGGCGGGACCGTCACGTCCCAGCCCAACTCCCGCGCTTCGCCCGGCGCGAGCGCCACCGTGCGCGGATCGAGGCCCGCGACGGTCTGGCCGGCCGCCGTCGCCTTCGCGCTCACGGCTGCGTCGAAGGCACGGGGGGAGGCGTTGCGCACCGTCACGATCGCGCGGAAACGGTCGCCGTCGCGGACCAGCGGCGGCAGCCCGGCCAACAGCATCAGGTCCTGGGTCGAGCGGATCGTCGTCTCGCCGGTGCCGAACAGACCGGCGCCGGACGATGCGACGGCGACGATGCGGAAGCTCGTGAGCGAGTCGTTGAGCGGCACTTCGACCGTAGCGTTCCCGCTCGCGTCGAGCGGCACGCGCGCCTTCCACGCGAGGAGCGTGTCGAACAGTTCGCGCGAGGGCGAGCGTCCGCCGCCGCCGCCGGCGGGAACCGCCTTGCGCCCGAAGTGGCGCTTGCCGATCACCTGCATCTGCGCGGTGGCGGTCTCGACCTCCTCGCCGCGCCGCGTCATCATCGCGTCGAGGAGCTTCCACGACGCGTTGGGCATGAGCTCGAGGAGCCCCTCGTCGACCGCCGCGAGCGCGATCTCGCTCCCGGGCGGCGGCGCGCCGCCGTCGGGACGCCGCACCGCGATCGACACCGGCACCCTGTCGCGCACGCGGTAGCTGTCCTTCGGCGTGGTGACGCGCACCGCGAGTTCGTGCGCCGCCCAGCCGACGCGGATCTCCGCGAGGCCCATCCGGAACGCCGGCTTGCCGAGGTCCACCATCGAAGTCGGCTGCACCTCGCCCACGCGGCCGCGCACCAGCAGCGCGGAGACGAACACGTTGGGCGCGTAGCCGCCCTTGAGCGGAACCTCGAGCACCGGGTTCGAGCGGTCGACGCGCGTGACGAACGCGTCGAGCACGCCTTCACGCTCCAGCGTGACCAGCGCCGTCGCCTCGCGGAACGGCGTGCGCACCTGGAAGCGCGCGGTCGCGCCGGGTTCGTAGCGCTTCTTCTCGGGCAGGAGGTCGAGACGGTCGTTGTCGGAGGCCGCCATCCACGCATCGTCGTCGCCCGCGACCCAGGTCTCGGCGCGCGTGACCGCGGGCCGGCCCGCGGCATCGGCGGCGCGCGCGCGCAGGATCAGGCTGCCCTTCGCCGGAGGCGCGCTCTCGCAGACCAGCATCCCCAGCCGGTCGGTCGTGCCGCTGCACAGGTCACCGACACGCTTCGTGTCGTAGCCGTGCTCGTAGGCGTAGAAGCCGCCGATCAGGCGCCGCCGATGCGACCAGGTCTCGCGCACGAACGCGTCGGCTCGAACGGCGACGCCGGCGATCGGCTTGCCGGCCAGGTCGAGTGCGACAACGGTGAACTTCACCCGATCCTTCGACGCGACCCAGCTGTCGGGCTTCAAGCCGAGCACGATCGCTGACGGCCACAGCGCGACGCGCGTCGACGAGGTGAGCGTCTCGCCGTTGGGGTCGCGGTACTCGAGTTCCGCGACGAGGTCCTGCGGCAGGTCGGAGACGGCGAGATCGTGCACCGTCGCGCGCGCGCCGCCGGCGTCGTCGAGCCTGAGCGGCAGTTCGGTGCCGCGCAGCGGTGGCGCCGGACCACTGCCGGCGTCGACGGAATCGGGATCGGTGAAGGTGAACGCGCCCGCCTGCGCGTAGGCGTCGCCGTAGCTCTCGCGGCCCTCCTTCACGTCGCCGCCACCGAACGCGAAGTCGTCGTAGTCGGCGAAGCTCACCGTCTTGCGCTCGACCTGGGTGCGCAAGGTCGCGGGCAGGCCGGCCGCGCCTCCGCCCGACAGGTAGGTCACCTGCGCATCGAACGCCACCTCCCGAGGCTGCACGAGCGGCGTGCCCAGTGCCTGCAGGCGCGCGCGCAGGAGCGGCACGCGGAACGCCTCGACGCGGAAGCTGCCCGCGAGGCGCTGCTGCGGTTCCTTCGAGCCGGGCGCGAGCGTGTCGTTGACGAAGATCTGGTAGCTGCCGGCGAACGCGTCCTTCGGCACCGTGAACGCCGCCTCGCCCGATCCCGGCGATCCGCCGTCCGCCCAGCGCACCGGCACCGCGAACTCCCGATCCGAGCCCTGGTGGCGCAGCGTGAGCGTGTCGCCGAGCCCGCTGCGCGGAACGAACGCGAAGCCCGCGCCGGTCTGCCTGCGCACGAACAGCTTCATCGACACGGTCTCGCCGGCGCGAACCAGCGACCGGTCGAGGACCGCATGGGCGACGAAAGGCCCGTCCCAGCTCCCGGTGGGCAGGTTGAAGCGCCACGGTGCGATGCCTTCGCCCCAGTCGGTGAAGGCGAACGCCATGTCGTCGGCGGTGCGCGCGGTGACGAAGTACTCGCGCCGGTCGCCTTCTCCCGTGCAGGCCGGCAGTTCGTCGCGCGGCGGGAGCGCCACCGGGACGCGCGCGATGCCGGCGTCGTCGGTGCGGCCCTCCCAGTGGACCTTGTTGCGGCAGTCGCGGACCGCGACCGCCGCGCCCGGGACGACGGAGGCGTCGGAGAGCCGCGTGACCCACACGAGCGACGATTCGCGGCCGAGCTTCACGTGCACCGAGAGGTCGGTGACGAGAGTGGCCGCGCGCACATGGAACGTCTGGTCGGCACCGATCAACGCGGCGCCGAGCTTCGGGCTCGCGAGTTCCACGACGTAGAATCCCGGCTGCGGGAGCGGGATGCCCACCACCTCGAACGCCTTCGCGCCCGAGGGCTTCGGCACGCGGATCTTCGAAACCGCGTCGGCGGAGTTGAAGACCGAGGTGGCGTAGCCGTTGCGCTTGACCGTCCAGCTGTCGTTGTCGCTGTCGTACTCGCGCTCGATGCGGTTCGCCCAGGCGAGGCGGCGGAACCAGGCGACGATCGTCGCCTCGTCGCCCGGTGCGACGCGCGCGAACCGGCCGGGGATCGGAGTCTGCGGAGCCGCTGCGGAAGCTGTGGTGCGGACCACGCTCGTCGCCCCGGGAATCGACGCCTCGACGTTGCGCACCGTGACCGGTAGCATCGGCTTGCTCCTGTCGGGCAGCACGCGCTCGAGGATGCCGAAGTCGGCCGCGAACTTCGCGAGCGGCGGCGCCTCGTCGGTGCGCACCGTCAGCGGAAACGACCTCGCGTTGGCGAGCCTGCGTCCGGCGTCGTCCTCGAGGCCCTCGGGCAATTCGATGCGGAACCGTTGCCGCTCGGGCAGTCCCGGGCCGAAGCTGACCGACGTCACGGTGCCGTCGCCGTCCTTCGGCAGCCTCGCGGGCACGACCCTCCCCGCGGCATCGACCATGCGGATCTTCGCCGCGTCTGCGCGCGCGATCGGCGCGGAGACCGAGACCGAGAGCGGCAGGAACGGGATGCACTGAGCGTCCTTGTTGACCCGTTCGCAACCGAAAGTCGCGCGGAACGCCGGCCGCACGCGGAACGCGAGCGAACGCGCCTTCGCGGTGGCCACCCCGGTCGTGGCCGAGATGCCCCGGCCCCAGACGAGCTTCACCTCGGCGTCGGCCGGCAGCGTGCGCGCGCAGGCGAGCGTGACCAGCGGCGAGTCGGGCGCATCGCGCAGGCGCAGGAACCGGTCGCGGTCGCTGCCGTCGCGCGGCAGCCGGAACAGGAACGCGCGCGAGCGGCCCGCTTCCTGGTCGAGTAGCACGGCGCGGAGGTAGGACGCGGCGAACGACTTGCGGTTGTCGAGAATCGTCCTGCGCTCCTCGCCGGTGACCAGCCGCACGCCGATCTGTTCGTTGACGCCGGAAGCGAGGCAGTGCGCGTTCGCGACGATGGTCTCGGGCTTCGCCGGCGCGTCGAGGCCGAGGAGGAAGATCTGGTGCTCGTCGATCCGCGCGCCTTCCCAGGGCATGCTCTGGACGATCGCGGGGCCGCCGGTCGTGAACTCGTGGCGTGCACCACCCGGGAGCGGAGTCCCGTCGATCGCGGTCAATCCGGGTTTGAGCGTGAACGTGCAGCGCACTCCCGCCGGAAGGTCGCGCGCGAAGTCGTAGGCCCAGTTGCGCGTGTCGACCCAGCGGCCGGTGCCCTTCTCGGCGCAGTCGACCTCGAACGGGTCGGGAAGGCGCGGGTCGCCGAACGCGACCATCGGTTTCGCGAAGCGCGCGGTGGCCTGGCGGACGGCCTTCGCCTCGCCCTGCGGCGTGAAGCGTTCGACCTGGGCGGCGAGCGAACCGCAGAGGGAACCCGCCGCGACCGCGAGGACGACCGAGGCGAGCGAAGGACGACGGGAGAGGCGCATCGGAAGTGTGCGGCGCGTGTCGCGACGGGCGCTATTAGACCATTGCACGCCCGGGACTTCATGGCATGGCGCCGACAGTTCGTGGCGAACTTCGGGCTTCGTGCGGATGTCACCTCCTAGTCTCCCCCCGGGGGCTGTGCTGCGGCCGCTCCCCCTCCATACTTCGGCGAAGCTTGGGGCGAGGGAGGGGACATGCGCTCACTGGTCTTCCGGTTCCGTGCGTTGGTGTGGGCCGCCGCCCTCGTCCATGCGATCGCTGCGGCTGCTGCGCCGGATGGATGGGTCGCACTGCCTGGCCACGTGCCCTCGACCTTGTCGGACGCGACGCGCCTCGAGGTGCGCGCCAAGGCGCTGACGGCCGCCGACGAGCCGCTCACGCTGACCGTCGTGCTGCGGCGCGAGGACGAGAACGCGTTTCGGGAGTTCCTCACTGACCTCTACGACCCGGCGTCGGCCGTGTTCCGCCGCTACCGGACGCCGGTCGAGATCGCCGACCGGTACGGTCCGTCGCAGGAGAGCTACGATCGGGTCGAGGCGTACTTCGAATCGCGGGGCTTCGAGCTGGCCGAAGGCTCCGCCAACCGCCTGACGCTAACCTTCCGCGGCACGCGCGCGAAGGCCGAAGCCGCGCTGTCGGTGCCGATCGTCGACT
Organism: Burkholderiales bacterium; assembly: GCA_020847675.1. Lineage (GTDB taxonomy): Bacteria > Pseudomonadota > Gammaproteobacteria > Burkholderiales > Casimicrobiaceae > VBCG01. Next base: position 35,006 of record JADLBN010000269.1, read on the forward strand.
ATCGGATCGGCGACAAGGCGTTTCGCGCGAACGCGGCCGATCCGAAACTGCCCGCCGATCTCGCGTGGCGCGTGCAGGCGGTCATCGGACTCTCCGATCTGGCGCGGCCCGAGCCGAACATCGTTGCGCTGCAAAAGGCCTTCTGCGCGGTCGTCTACGGCTTGTTCGCGGTGTCGGGGGGTGGCGCGGCGAACGCCGCGAACTTGATAACCCAGTACTTCTCCTTCTGCAACAACCTCAAGTGGCCCTGGGAGCAAGGCGGCGGGGGCGCCAAGCTGCGCGCATCGTTCGATGCGCTTCCCGCGGCGAGCGTCACGAGCGGCGACGCGGCGTCGCGCGGAAGCGCTTCCGGAAACGCGCGCCCGGGGCGTCCAAAGGGCGGCGTCGCGAAAGCGGGCAACGACGACTGGCTCTCGCTCACCGGAGCGGGCCAGACGATCGGACTCCTGTCGTTCGACAGCTACGTCGCATCCGATGTCGCGAACTTCTTTGCGCTCGCGGGAGCGAGCGCGCTCGCGGCGCAGGTGTCCCGCGTGGATGTGAACGGCGGCGTCGCGCCGGGCGCGGACCAGTCGGAAGTCCTCATCGACATCATCTCCGCGCTCGCCGTAGCTCCCGGCGCCGACGTCGTGGTCTATGACGCACCGTTTGGCGGAGGCGGCACCAGTTTCCAGACGCTGCTGAACGCGATGGTCAACGGCGGGGTCACGATCATCAGCAATTCGTGGGCCTACTGCGAGAACCAGACGACGCTTGCCGACGTCCAGAGCATCGACACGATCTTCGCGGCGGCGGCCGCGTCGGGGATCAGCGCTTTCAATGCGTCCGGCGACCGCGGCTCGACTTGCCTCAACGGCGCTGCGAACGTCGCGCACGTCCCGGCGAGTTCGCCACACGCGACCGCCGTGGGCGGATCGTCGGTTGCGCTGGGGCTCGGCAAGCAGATCGCGAGCGAGAGTTGGTGGGACGGCACGGCCGACACTCCGCCGACCGGGCAGGGGGGGTTCGGCGTGTCGGCCTTCTTCGCGCGGCCCGCCTACCAGGATGCGTGGACGGCGTCGCCGACCCGGTCGCTGCCCGACCTGGTCGCCAACGCCGATCCCAAGTACGGCCGTTCGATCTGCCAGGAGAGCGACGGCGGATGCCCGAACGGCAAACTCTACGGCGGAACCAGCGCGGCGGCGCCGACCTGGGCGGGATTCGCCGCCATTTTGAACGAGGGCGTCGGAACGAACCTCGGCGCCTTCAACGCGGCGGTCTATGCCCATGGCGCGAGCGCGTTCCGCGGCGCCGTGTCGATGGGATCCGATTTCGCGCATGTCGGCCTGGGCGGTGTTCGACTCAACACGCTTCTGCTCGCGCTCAAAGGCGCCTCGCTCGGCCCGCCGAGCGCCATCCGATCGACGGTCGAGCATCGTTCGACCGTCGAGAACGGCCTCGAGCACCCGCCGCATCCGGAAACTCCCGCCGACGGAGGGGCACAGTCGGTCATCGTCGTCCAGGTGCGTGACGCGAACGGCAACCCGATCGGCGGCAAGACGGTCTCGCTCGCCGCGAATCCGGGCAGCTCGGCGGTGGTCACGCCCGCTTCGGTTGCGACATCGTCGACGCAGACGGCTGCGGTGTTCACCGTCACCGATCTGGTCACCGAGCACGTCACCCTCACCGCGACCGATGTCACCGACGCGCTTGCGCTGACGCAGTCGGTCGAGGTCGTGTTCGGCGTGCCCTCCGCCGCCGCGGCGTCGATTTCCGCGACGCCGGCGAGCGTGTTGAACGACGGTGTCGCCACGACCACGATCACGGTCACGCTGCAGGACGCATTGGGCCGCCCGACGCCCGGCAAGCTCATCGCGATCGCGCAGGGCGACGGCCATTCCGTGATCAGCGGGCCGAGCCCGAGCGTCACCGACGCTGCCGGCAAGATCGAGTTCACCGCGACCGACACGCACGCCGAGACGGTCACCTACACGGCGATCGATGTCACCGACGGCGATCTCGATGTGCCGGGTAGCGCAGTCGTCGACTTCACCGGGCAGCCCACGTCGACGTGTGCCACGACCGTTCCGACCGCCGCGCCCGGGTTCGCATTGACGCCCTGGTCGAACGGCTATCAGGCCGCGGCATTCGGTTACTCGGGTATCTCGTTCGGCTGTGCCGGCGCGTCCAACCCGGTGTTCGCCGCCGACGGCTCGGCGTTCGTCACGAGTTTCACCGACGGCAAGGTCTTCCACCTGCCGCCGACCGGCGGAGTCGCTTCGAGCGGTTTCCTGCTCGACACGCACGGTCCGACGCTCGCGCAGCCGGTGTTCGGCAAGGATGGCCGGCTCTACGCGGCCCGAGCCGCGACCGGCAGCGGGCTCTTCTCGGGCGCGATCTACGAGATCGATCCGCTGGACGGCTCGATCATTCGCGCGGTGGCCTCGCCGGTGACCTGTCCGCAGGGACTCGCGGTCGACCCGATCTCGGGCGACCTGTTCTACGACGACACCTGCTTCGGTGCCGGGACGAACGACCCGAGCGTGTTCCGGATCCGTGATCCAGGATCCGCGACGCCGACGATCGAGACCTACGCGACGCTTCCGGGGTCGCCCTCGGGCTGGCTCGCCTTTGCGCCCGACGGCACCCTGTTCGTCCAGTCCAACTATCTGGACGCCTCCCCCAAGGTGCAGCGCATCGGCGGCACCGACCAGCCGCAGCCCGCGACCGTGACCGAGGTCGCCGGCTTGACGTCGATCTTCTGGTTGACGATCGGGCAGACGCTGCCCTCCGGCGCGGCGAAGTCGCTCATCGTGCTGCAATCGTCGGGCCTCAAGCTCGCCGATATCACGACGAATCCACCCACCTTCACCGATCTCACCAACGGGCAGGCCTCGACCGGTACCGTCGGCCCGGACGGATGCCTCTACTTCACCGCGCTCGAGACGATCCTCCGCCTGTCGAAGGATACGGGCGAATGCGGTTTCGATGCGTCGAACGCACTGCCCGCACTGGTGCTTGCCCCGGGTGTCGTCACGCCCGATCCCGCTCAAGGCACCTCGATCGCGTTCGCGGCGAAGTTCTCCAATGTCGCCGTGCCTGCGGGAACGCCGGTGCTGTTCGGAGTCGAGGGGTCGAACGCGCAGATCCGCCTCGCGACGACCGATGCGTCGGGCATCGCCAGCTTCGACTTCGCCGGGGTGATGCCCGGTGACGACAAGATCGTCGCGACCGCGAGTGTGGGCGGCCGCGAATACGGGTCCAACGTCGTGAAGGTCCACTGGACCGCGGGCAGGCACACGACGTTTCTCTCCATCGCGCTGTCGCCGGGGGGCGGAACGGTCGGTTCCGCAGTGACATTGAAGGGTACGCTGGTCGATGCAAGCGTCGAGCCGAACGCGCCGATCGCGGGCGAGACGATCCATTTCGCGCTCGGCGCTCTCGCGTGCGACGGCGTCACCCTTGCGGACGGTACCGCGTCGTGCGGCGTCACCCCCGTTTCTCCGGGTGCCCTGGCGCTGTCGGCACGCTACGACGGGAACGCGTCCTACCTGCCCGCGCAGGCCGGCGACACGTTCATGGCCCTCGCCGCGCCGGATCCGACGTGCTTCGACGGGCCACTGCCTTCCGGCGGAAGCGCCACCGCCTGCCTCGTCGGCGGCGCGGCGGAATGCCAGTTCACCAGCGCCGCGTTCGTGACTGCCGCGAGCGTCGGCGCACCGCCGCCCCCCGGAGTGTCGCTCCCGTTCGGGGTGTTCCAGTTCGTCGCCTCGGGCTGCGGCGCCTCCGTCACGCTGTCGCTCACCTATCCGGGCGCGATTCCCGCCGGGGCCGCGTACTGGAAGTACGGTCCGACTTTGGCGCAGGGGCCGCACTGGTATTCGTTGCCCTCGCAGGTGGTGGGCAACGTGATGACGGTGACCCTCGTCGACGGCGGCGCCGGGGACAGCGACCTTGCCGTGGACGGAAGCATCAGCGATCCCGGCGGCGCAGGCATCCTCGCGGCCGGACCGGCGCAGGCGCGACCGGTGCCCTCGCTCGACCGACGCGCGCTTCTGGTGCTGTCGCTCATCCTGGCGACGGCAGCCTGGGTGCGGCGCAGACGGTTTGGACGATGATCGCGCGGCACGAGCCTCGTGCGAGGCGTTTGCGTCGCGTCGCCCGCGCGGGCAGCCGCGCGGGCGGTCCCGGAGCGCCGGACGTCGCGCGGAGCGCCGTGCAGCGGCGGCGGGGAGGGCGCGGCGGTTCGTGCCAGGGTGCCTACCGGTATCCGGTGTGACCGGCCGCCGCAGGCCGCCTCCCACGCGACCGTCATCGCCGATGCCAAGGACTCGCCGCTCCCGTTTCGTCGGGTCCGCAAGCGATCCCCGTCGCTCCGGCCTGCGACAGGCGACGGGATTCGTTGCCGCGTTCCGGCGAACCCGACTACACTCGTCGCGTACGGGTGTGGAACGGGGGCCGGACGCCGTGGCTTTCCACCAGCACGCAGTCTCGCGAGCGCCGGCGCGATCGGCCGCCGGTTTTCCACGTTCGCTCATCGACGGCGAACTCGCGCGCATCGTGGAGAGCCGCGCTTTTCGCTCCTCGCCGCGCCACCAGCAGTTCCTCAGACATCTCGTGGAGCGGGCGGTCACCGGTCACACCGGCTCGCTCAAGGAGGCGGTGCTCGCACTCGAGGTCTTCAAGCGACCCCTCCATTCCTTCGATCCCGAACGCGACACGATCGTGCGCGTGGAGGCGCGGCGCCTCCGGCAGCGACTGGACCGATACTACGAAGACGAGGGCGGCGATGCGGTGCTCGAGTTCCGGCTGCCGGTCGGCAGCTACGTGCCGACCCTCAAGTGGCGGACGCCTCCCGACGACGCGGAGACGCGTCTGGCCCGGGACCTGTGCGAACGCGGCGAACACTACCTGAGGCAACCGTTGTCGCGCGCGACCCTCGAAACCGCGCTCGACCGCTTCGAGGCGGCGCTGCGGGAGTCGCCTCGCTACGTTCCTGCGCTCGTGGGAGTCGGTCGTTCCTGGTTCAACCTCGCCTCCGGCTGGCACCGTGAGCCGGGTCCCGCCTCGGAGCACGCGACCGAGGCGCTGCGTCGCGCGCTGGACCTCGATCCATCGAACGCGGTCGCGCACACGCTGCTCGGGGCGATCCGGCATCAGTACGACTACGACTGGTCCGGTGCGCGCGAGTGCTTCGAGCGCGCCGTCGCGCTGGAGCCGCATGCCTCGTTCGTGCATTCGGCCTACGGCTACCACCTGCTCGTGCGCGGCGAGTTCGAGGCAGCGGAGTCCGAGATTGCCCTTGCGCGGCGTCTCGACCCGCAGTACGCGAATGCGCGAATGCACATGGTCAATCTCCGCATCGCGCAAGGCCGCCTCGACGACGCAGAGGCCGAACTCGCCGCCATGAGCGACATCGCCCCGGAGAGCGCGCCGGTCGCGGGCCTTGCGGCGGTCATCGCGATGATTCGCGGCGACGCGCACGCCGCGATGGCGCACTACGTTCGCGCCTGCGAACTCGGACCGGAGTACCCCAATTGCTACGCGAGCCTCGCCGCGGCGCAGGGGATGGCCGGACGCGTGCACGACGCGGACGCGACCATCGCCCGCATGCGCGAGCGTTTCGGCGAGCGCTGCGTGTCGCCCTACGTGCTCGCGATCGTCGCGTTGCGCTGCGGCCGTTCGAGCGAGGCCTTCGCCCTGCTCGAGCAGGCGATCCGCACGCGTGACCCGAACGTCATGCTCCTGCGGACCGATCCCAGCTTCCGCGATCTGCGGCGCGACCCGCGATGGGCCCCGATGGAGGCTCAGATCGGACCCAGGGACAACGAGGCGTAGCCCCGACAGGATTGGTCGCGCTGGGGGGCGACCGGCACCGCCTCGCGCCGCCGTTCTTCGACGGCCCCGGCCGATCAGCCGGTGCGGCGCGCGGCGCGCTCCTTCTCGGTCCGTTCGGTCACGTCGCGCGCCATCGCGACCGAGCCCACGACCGCTCCGGAGGGGTCCTTCACCAGCGCGAAGGTCATCTCGACGTAGAGCTTCGAGCCGTCCTTGCGCAGTCCCCGTGTGAGCGTGGGGCGCCCGGCGAGCCTCGTCGCGCCGCGGGCGATCGCGGCGTTGAAGCCGCGCCAGTGCGGCTCGCGCAGGTGCTCGGGAATGATGATGTCGAGGCTTTCGCCCAGCGCCTCGGCAGCGCTGAAGCCGAACACCGCGGACGCGGCGTGGTTCCAGCGCACGATCCTGCCTTCGCGGTCGGCGTAGATCAGCGCGTCGGCCACCTGATCGACGATCCATTCGGCGAGTTGCGGCGAGTCGCTCATGCTTGTGTCTCCAGCGGCAGGGCATCCCGCAGGCGTCGGGTCTCGGCGAGGTGGCTCCGCAGGACGCCTGCACGGCGCCATTGTGCGCCGTGGGCGCGGGTCGACGCGACCGCGGCAAGCAACGACGCGGGAGGAGGCTCGCGGGCTCCCGCCGTCGCGGGTCCGCGCGGCCGCGAAAAGAGTGGCCGATCGACGCTTGGCGCGGTGGCGGTGGCTGGATCTTCGGGTTGCGCGCGGCTGCGAAAGGACGGCCGATCGAGGCCAACCTGGCGGATCGATGTCCCCGCAGGCGAATCCGCAAGCGAGCGCTCGCGGCGGGTCCTTCCTCCTGCGCGGCGCGGGTGAGGTCGTCGGCGCGCGGCGACGGTGCGCAGAGTCGGCCGGTGGTTCGAGTTCGAATCGTTCGTCAGCGCCCCCCGCAGCACGATGGAGCGCAACAGGCGGTCGTCGCTTTCGCGGCGTCCCGAGCCTTGTCCGCGGAAGGTGCCGCGACCGGCTTCCTCGCGCGCACGAACGCGCTGACGAGTCTGCCGCCGACGGCCTGTGCGGCGGCCTCGATCCCGGCGCCGCGACCGGCGAAGAGCTCGCGCGCGTCGGCGGCGTCGTAGACGCGTGTCACCTCGATCGCGGCGTCTTCGAATCCCGCCGCGACGAGCTTCGCGAGGTAGTCCTCGTCGCGAAGCGCGCCGGCCACGCAGCCTGCCCAGAGTTCGAGGCTCGCCCGGACCTCCGCGGGGATCTCGCCGCGCACGACGACGTCGGACACGGCGAAGCGGCCGCCGGGTTTCAGGACGCGGAACGCTTCGCGCAGCACGCGATCCTTGTCTCCCGAGAGATTGATCACGCAGTTCGAGATCACCACGTCGACCGAGCCTGCGGGCAGTGGGATCGCCTCGATCTCGCCCTTGAGGAAGTGGACGTTGGAAAGGCCACTCGCCGCCTTGTTCCTCTCGGCGAGGGCGAGCATGTCGTCGGTCATGTCGAGCCCGAACGCCATGCCGGCTGGACCGACGCGGCGCGCGGACAGGAGGACGTCGATGCCTCCGCCACTGCCCAGGTCGAGCACGGTCTCGCCGGGGCGAAGCTGCGCCAGCGCCGTGGGATTGCCGCAGCCGAGCGAGGCGGCGAGCGCTTCCGCGGGGACCTCGCTTCCCTGCGCCGCGTCGTAGAGATTCGAGGTGATCGGGTCCGTGCAGCAGTCCGCGGACGTGCCGCAGCAGCCGCCTTTCACACCCGAGCCCACGCGCCGCGCGGCCTCGCCGTACTTCGCTCGCACCACGTCCTTCAGGTCGTGTCCAGGGGTCATCGCCGGAGTCCTTTCGTCGTGTGCGGCTGCCCTCGCGCCGCGGTCGGTCGGATCGTTGCCGTTGCCTTCACGGGCAGGGAACCCGGCGCGCGCTTCGCGGAGCGCACTGGACGCGCGAAGCGCGGCGCTGCGCGTCGATGCCGGAGCCAGGGCGCGACGGCGCTCGTTCCGGTCCGCGTGTCACGGCGCCATGCAGCGAAAGGCACGGCGGCTTCGAGGCGGCGCTTGCGCGTGGCGACCGGGCTCCCGGCAGCCGCAGGCCGCCTCGCGGCCGGAGTTCGGGGGTGGTCTCCATTCGTGACTTCCGTGTACCCACATTTCCAAGAATATAGAATTCCAGTAGTCTGTCAACCCCGTAATGCCCCGGCAGTGTCCGGCAACGCCGCAACCTCGCGGTGGAGCGGATCCCGACCTGCGGAAACGAGCGGGCCGACGTGTCCCGCCCTTCGATCGCAAGTCCATGTTCGCCGGCCCGTCCCCGGTTGGTGGACCGCCGGCACCGCAAGCCGCGGTGGTGGAGCTCGCGTCGCCCGCGAGCATGGTCACAGGTCCGGATCGAGGGCGAGGAGCAGGTGCCGTCCGGACCGTCCTCATCGCGTCCGCGCGGCAGCGTCCGCCACGGCCGCCGCGAAGAAGCGCTCGAGTCCGCGCACCACGCCGTCGTCGCGGTAGAGCCTGCCGCGATGCGTCGCGATCGCGTTCCGCCACGCCGCGGCGAAGGCCGCGTCGTTCGCCGCAGCGAACGCGAGATCCACGTAAGCGTCCTCGTCGCGCGCGACGTAGCGCTCCAGTCCCATGTGCGCGTACATTCCCGCCGTGTGCCGGCCGCGCTGAAGGCGGATCGGAAGCGTGACCACCGGCAGGCCCATCGCGAACGACTCGAGGGTCGTGTTCATGCCGTTGAAGCCAACCGAGTCCAGCGCGACGTCGGCGCGGCCGAGCAGCGAAAGGTAGTCGGAGTGGGCCATCCGGGGGACGAAGCGGATGCGGCTCGCGAACGCGCCCAGCGATGCGGCGAAGCGCCGCTCGAGCGACTCGCGCCACGCCGGCTCGCCGGCGGCGATCAGCGCGACGACGCCAGCCGGGTCGCGCTCGAGGATGCGCGCGAACAGCCGGTCCATGCGGGGATGCAGCTTGAACAGCGCTTGCGGGCAGGCGTAGATCCGTGCGTGTTCGGCAAATCCCAGCTCGGCGCGGGTACGCATCGGCCGCGGCACGTCGGGGGCGTGGTAGTACGACAGGACGCTCGCACCGCCGATCCGGTGCAGCCGCTCGCCGTAGTCGCGCTGCGGGTCGTCGTCCGGTTCGATGCGCTCGCCCGAGACGAACCAGTCGAGCGTGTCCACGCCCGTCGTGTCGGGATGGCCGAACGACAGGCACTGCACCGGCGCGAGGCGCGCGAACGCGAGGAAATAGGACATCGGTTCCATCCCGATGTCCTGCCAGAAGAGAACGTCCAGCCGCAGCGCCGCAATCGCCTCGCGCATCGATGCGAGGGATCCGGGCAGCGCGACGACGCGGTCGCTGGCGGCGTCGATCGCGGCAGCGATCGCGTCCGGGCGGAACGGCGGCAGGCGGATCGCGATCGCCTCGAAACGCGAGCGGTCGAGGCGTTCGAGAAATCCCCGGGTCGTGTGGCCGATGCTGTGGTCGTACAGGAACGCCGATGCGAAGCCGACGCGGATGCGCGCGCCCGCACCGGCGTAGTCGAGGCAGTGCGGCGCGACGAAGGTGAGCGACGGCGTGGCGGCGCGGAAGACGCGGCCGAGCCGGGCAAGGAGATCGCGGTTCGACGCGCCGTGGTAGGACAGGAACATCGGCGTGACGTGGCGCGCCTCGGGATGCTCGATCGAGGGAGGATCGGCTTCGAGCGCCGCGAGGTCGGAGAGAAGACGCGCGCGGACGGCCGCGATCTCGTCCTCGCTCGACGCGATCGCCGGCACCTGCAGCACCGCGCGGACGCGAAAGCGACCGCGGTCGCGCGCACGGGGGTGGGCCGCGAGGCGTTCGAACGCGGCACGCGACGCGTCGTGCCGGCCACGGCGCAGGAGCGCGCTCGCGAGATTCTCCAGCGCGTCGGCGTCGTCAGCGAGCGCGAAGGAACGTTCGTAGGCGGCGATCGCGCCGTCGAGATCCCCGGAGAGCTGAAGGCAGGCGCCGTGGTCGTTGGCGAGCCGCGCATCGTCCGGGTGGTACTCGCGCGCCTCGGCGAAAGCGCGAGCGGCGTCGTCGGTCCGCTGCGCGCCGAGCCATGCGTAGGCTTCGCGGCGGGCGCATTCTCCCAGAACCGACCGCGCCTCGACGTTGCCCGGAAAGCGCGCGAGCACGGGCGCGGCGAGTTCGCGCGCGCGTGCGAGGGCGCCGGCGCCGAGCGCGGCGCGGGCCTTGCGCAGCGTCGACGCGATCACGGGAGCCGCGCCCGAACGATTCGACCGCACCCGCGGAAGCCGTCGAGAGGTTGGCGCCGCGGCACACCGGACGGCGCTGGGAGGCTGGGTTGGGTCATCGTCGCGTGCGAGTCTACGCGATCGAACCGCACGCCGATGTCCCCGTTCGCGCCGCAACGCGCCCCGGCGCGCCCGCAGCGCCGGGGTCGCGCGAGTGCAGGCCGCGCGCGCGATGTTGTCGCCGGCGCGGCGCGCAGATGCACCGAGTGCTGCCGAGGACTCGGCAGGCTCCCGTCCCGCTGCCGGCAGGGTCGATGCGGACGCGCCGGCACGACCGATGCCGTGTTCCTGCGCCGGGGACGGGTTCGGACCCGAAGGCTTCAGGCTGAGACGACGGCTTCTCGCCGGGAGCTGCCGCCCCAGTGGCCGACCGTGTGTCGCCGTTCGTCTTCGGAGATCGCCTGGGGTGCCCGCGCGGTGCCAGCCACGAATGCGGACGCCGCGGGCACCGCGGCCGCGAGACCGGCGCGCACTTCCGGGTCGGCGAGTGCACGCTGCATCGCTTCGGGGTCCGACCACGCGGGCTCGCCGCGGGCGACCGACAGCCAGATGCGGCCGCTCTCCCGGTCGGCGAAGTTCACGACGGGGAACCGGGCGACGCACGCCGCGAGAAACGCCGCGTTGCGCTCCGGTGCGAGCGCCGCGGGATCGGGATGGAGTGCCGCCGGCGAGCGCGCGTCGACCTGGACTTTGCGGAATCGCTCGATGTCGAGAAGGCAGCCGACGTCGAGCACGTGGAGCACGTCGTTCCAGCCGAACGCCGCGGTGCGCGGCGGGGCTCCTCGCGCCACCGAGTTGTCGAGGAACTCGAAGTGCACCCGCTTGTCCCGGCGATCGATCCAGGTGAAGAACAGTTCCGGCATGCCGGCGTAGGCCTCGACCGCGTGCGCGAGCGTATCGTCCACCGCCTTGTAGCGGCCGACGTCGAGCCCGCGCTTCCACGCGCGCTCGACCAGCGCTTCCGGCGGCGTGACGAGGAAGAACATGTAGACGATCTGGCCGAACCGCGTGAGCAGGTTGCTGCCCGCCTCGTCGGAGTCCGGCGCGAAGCTGTCGAAGCGGAAGCGGTCGATCAGCAAGTGGGTCGTCTCGCCGCGAGCCGCGCGGTGCGCCATGTAGCGGTCGAGCTTGCGGTCGACGATGTGCAGTTCGTCGCCGGTGAACGCGCCCGCGTACCGGTAGTCCGGCCCGAGGCTCGCGTAGTCGAGCAGGAGCTTTCGCCAGATGTCCGGACTGATGACCGCGAACTCGCTCCAGCGCACGCCGATCCGCCCGGCGAGCGCTTTCTGCAGCGGCCGCATCGTGCTCTTCCCCGCGGCGGACGGCCCCTTGGTGTTCATCACCACCGGAGCGTCCTGCCGCGGAAGGAGCGAGAAGCCTTCCGCCGCGGCGCCGCGCGCGACCAGCGGTTCGAGCATCGCGCCGAGCGCGTCGCTCCCGGCCTGGTTCGCGGCGAGGCTCGACGCGACCGCCGCGATCGCGCTGCCGTCGCCCCAGAGGGCGCCGTGACGCACCATGACCGCGGACACGGTCCGGTGCAGCGCATGGAATGCCGCTCGTTCGGCCGGGTCGGTCGAGGTGCGCGCGCGCGCGCTCCAGTCGGTGAGCGCAGCATCCGGACTCGACTTCTCCGTCGCCGGCTCCCGGGCAGCGGGCCTTCCGAGCCACCGCGACAGCAGGCTCGCGCGCTGCGGCTGCGTGTTGTCGGCACGGGTCGTGAACAGCGGCGCGAGTTCTCGCGTGACGATGGCCTCGACTCGCCGCCGGACCTCGCCGTATGCCGCCACCAGTTCTTCCATCCGCGGCTCGACGTGGCGTTCGAGCAGCGTGCGCGCCCTTTGCCGGAAGCTGATGCCCAGATCCTCGATGCGCTCGCCGTCGGGCACCGACACGTTCGCGGTCACCCGGACCAGGAGTTCGTGCAGCACCAGACGCTCAGGGCGGAACACGACCAGTTCGGTCGGAGGCAGTCCGGTCAGGTCGGCGAGTTCCTGCGCGTGCGCGAGCGGAGTGGTGACGTGCTCGGTCCGATAGACGGTCGAAAGCGGCAGCAGGCGGGCCGGGATCTGCGACTCGACGCCGGGATTCCAGGGGCCGAGGGCCGAGGGGGCTTGATCGGGAAGCGGCATGGAGCGCGGGGAACGAGGCTGCACCGGCGACGTTACACACGCAGGGGAGGGCCGCGCAATGCCCGTCGGCGTTCGGCCGGCTCCAAGCCCCGCGCCGCGACCACAACGCCGATGCGCGCTCAGGGCGCCCAGTCGGTCTTCGAGCGCCAGTTCTGCAGCCGGTAGAGTCCGCGTCCCCTGGCGCCGCGCGCACCCGCGTCCCGCAGCAAGGCGTCGGGCATCGCCGCGTCGCACAGCGACGCGAACGCGCGCTCGTCGCCCCAGCTCTCCAGCATCACGATCCAGCGCGGGATCGCGTTGGCCTCGGTGCGCCCCTTCTGCTCCTCGGTCTTCTCCGCGCTCGCCTCCTCGTCGGCGACCAGCAGATGCACGCCGGCCACGTCGGCGTGCCGTGCCGCGACCGGCAGGATCGCGGTGCGCATCCGCGAGAGGTGGTCGTCGGCCGACGCAGGGTCGACGTCGTAGCGCCACGTCGCGGCGAGTCCGCCGTGACCGCGGCCGAACGTGGCCGCGACCCTGCAGATCGAGCGCGAGACGCGGCTGAAGTGGCGCACCGTCTCGCGCGTCCACGGCGTCGGGGCGTTCAGGCGGTTGCGGTAGTCCGCACCGGTCAGGACCTGCGGACTCTGCGCTTCGTAGAGGTTGAAGAACTCGAGATCCGCGTCGATCGCGACGTAGCGCCGGCCGCGCACGAAGCCCGGGATGCCCACGCGCTCCGGCATGTGCTCTTCGCCATGCCAGGCGTAGAACGCCGTCCGCCCCTCCGGCGCGATGTCGTGCCAGATCGCCACCGCTCCCTCGCCCGCCAAAGCCATGGGTTCGTCTCCCTGAAGATCTCCGTCGCCATCCGGTGCGCATCGCGCCGGATTCCCCCGCCGTTTCGGCCTTCGCCTCCGCGGAGGCGGGCTGCCGCTGGCGCAGTCCCGATGCATACCTGCGAGGTCGCGAACGCCGGTTCCGGAGCGCAACCTCCACCGGCCCCGCCCGCAGCCGCTCGCTGCGCAACCCGATACGCCCCTGGCGAGGGGCCGCCCCAGGTTCAGGGTCCGATCGATCGGTCGTCGAAAGTCTCTCGACAAAACTGGAATTCCGTTCCAGTATAGACGGACGATCCAAATTCGCAAGCCGCCGCCCGGATGACCGTCGCCGCCGTCTCCCGTTGCCTGGATGTCCTCGAGAGCCTCGTGGGGGTGGCCGGCGGGTGCGAACTCGGCGACATCGCCGACCGCGTCGACACGCCGCGCAGCGCCGTCCACCGCATCCTCGCGACGCTGATGGCGCGCGGCTGGGTGGTCCAGGACGAATCCACGCAGCACTATTCGCTGTCGCTCAAGCTGTCCACGCTTGCGTTCCGCGACCTCGACGTCCGGTTGGTGACCGACGTGGTGCAGGCGATCCTCGACGAACTCGCGCGGCGGACGCGCGAGTACTGTCGTCTCGGGATCGTCGAGGGCGACACTGTCGCCTGGGTGTCGCGCGCGCAGGGCGCGGTGAACGGATTGCGCTACGACGCCGACATGGGGCAGGAGGTGGCGCTGCACGCGACCGCGACCGGCAAGGCCTGGCTCGCCACGCTGCCGGAGGAGGAGGCGGTGCGCATCGTGTGCGCCCGCGGCTTCTTCGCGCACCTGCGGCTCGGGCCGCACGCGATCTCGACCATCGACGAACTGAGGCGACAACTCGCCGAAACGCGCGCGCGCGGCTACGCCGTCGCGATCGAGGAGGCGGAGCCCGGCATCGTCGCGCTCGCCGCCACCTTCCGCAGCGATCCGCGGCCGGGCGCCGCGGTGGCGGGGACGCTCTCGGTCGCGGGCCCGATCTCGCGCATCCCGCCCGAGCGCCACGCCGAGATCCATGCCGCGCTCGCCGCCGCCGTCGCGTCGGTCGAGGCGGTCTGGCAGGTGCGCGTGCGGCAGCGGGGTCACGGGAGCGGCTACGGCGCGAGAACGGCGCGTGACATCACCGGGCACGCCGAGACGACCGCGGAGGTGCGCCCGTGAACGGCACGGACAGGGCGGCGAACGGTTTGGCCTCACGCCTGCGCGCCGCGTGGTCGCGCCATCGCAACATCCTGATCACCTTCGTGCTGCTCGCCGCCGTGTGGGAGATCGGGGTGCGCGTGTTCAACGCACCGCGCTACATCCTGCCCTCGCCGGCCGCCGTGTGGGAGGGATTCCTGTCGCAGCCGGGCCGGATGCTCGCGAACACCTGGTCGACGGTGCAGATCATCGTCGTGGGCTACGCGATCGCGGTGCTGGTGAGCATCCCGCTCGCGCTCCTGATCGCGTTCTCGCGCTTCGTGCAGACCACGCTCTATCCGCTCCTCGTCGTGTTCCAGATCATCCCGAAGATCGCGGTGGCGCCGCTGTTCATCGTGTGGTTCGGCTTCGGCTTCATGCCCAAGGTGATGCTGGTGTTCCTGCTGTCGTTCTTCCCGATCGTCATCAGCGCGATCGCCGGCTTCCGCTCGCTCGACGCGGACATCGAAGACTTCGGCCGCTCGACCGGCGCCGGCGCGTGGCGGATGTTCTTCAAGATCCGCCTGCCGCAGTCGCTGCCGAGCATCTTCACCGGGCTCAAGGTCGGCGCGGCGATGGCCGCGACCGCCGCGGTCGTGGCCGAGTTCGTCGGCTCGGACTCGGGACTGGGCTACCTGATCCTCGAGTACAACGGCTTCATCGAGACCGCGAAAGTGTTCGCGGCGATCATCCTGCTCTCGCTTGCCGGGCTGGCGATCTACTACCTGGTCGAGCTGGCGGAGAAGATCGCGATTCCCTGGCACGTCTCGCAGTCCGGATCGGACGCTGCCGGCCCCCACTGAATCGTATCGCCCGCCAATCCTGGCGGGAGCGCACTGCGGAGGACACGACCGTGAAAAACCTGAGCATTCGCCGTCTGCTGGTGTTGGGCCTCGCGAGCCTCGCCGCGGCCCCGGCCCTCGCCCTCGACAAGGCGAGCCTGCGGCTCAACTGGGTGCTGATCGGCCAGCACCCCGCGTATTACCTCGGACTCGAGCGCGGCTACTACCGTGACGAGGGCATCGACCTCACGATCAACGAGGGGCGTGGCTCGGGCCCGGCAGTACAGCTCGTCGCCGGGGGCGAAGACACGTTCGGCCTCGCCGACACCGGCGCGGTGATCGCCGGCCGCGCCAAGGGCGCGCCGGTCAAGGTGATCATGTCGCTGTTCCGCACTTCGAATCTCTCGGTGACTTGCGCCGCGGACGCGAACGTGCGCACGCTCACCGACCTCTACGGCAAGAAGGTCGCGGTCACCGCGGGCGACGCGCTGCACCAGATGTGGCCGGGGCTCGTGGGCGCCAACAACCTCGACGAGAAGAAGATCACGCTCGTGTTCATGGACCCGGCCGCCAAGCCCGTGGCGGTGCTGCAGGGCCGGACCGAGTGCCTGCTGGGCGGCATCGACGACCAGGCGGTCACGATCGCATCGCAGGGCAAGAAGATCGACGTGCTCCGCTTCGCCGACAACAAGTTCAACACGCTCACCGTGAGCGCGTTCACCAGCGACAAGGTGCTTGCCGAGAAGCCGGACCTCGTGCGCCGCTTCGCCAGGGCGACCGAGCGGAGCTGGAAGGCGGCGATGGCCGATCCCGACGCCGCGATCAAGGCGGCGGCGAAGGCGAAGCCCGGCATCAACGAGTCGGTGCTGCGCGCGCAGATGGAGGCGAGCTTCAAGCTGATTCCGCCGCCTGACGGCTCGCCGATGCCCTTCGGCATCGCGCCCGAGTCCTACTGGGAACAGACGATCGCGATCCTCACCAGGTACCAGGGGCTGAAGACCGAAGCGAAGGTCGCCGACCACTTCGACTACCGCTGGGCCGCGACGAAGTGAGCGCAGGCGCCGGGGGCGCCGGCGGCCGGGCCGCGGGCGCCGCTCCCTCCGCCGGGGCTTCCATCGCGGCGCGCGGTGTGTCGAAGGTGTTCCGCCGCGGCCGCAACGAGGTGCGCGCGCTCGAAGCGGTCGACTTCGACGTCGCGGACGGCGAGTTCGTCGCGGTGCTCGGACCTTCCGGCTGCGGCAAGAGCACGCTGATGCGACTCGTCGGCGGGCTGGTCCCGGCGACCACCGGCGAGATTGCCATCGCCGGCGCGCGCGTGCAGGGTCCGCACACCGACCTCGGCATCGTGTTCCAGGCAGCGACGCTCCTCGACTGGCGCACGGTGCTCGGCAACGTGCTGCTGCAGGTCGAACTGCGCGGGCTCGATCCCGCGGCCTACGAGATGCGGGCGAAGGCGCTCCTCGAGGCGGTGGGACTCGGCGAATTCACCGGCGCGCTGCCGCGCGAACTCTCCGGCGGCATGAAGCAGCGGGCGGCGATCGTCCGCGCGCTGGTGCACGATCCGCGCATCCTGCTGATGGACGAGCCGTTCGGCGCGCTCGACGCGCTCACCCGCGAGCAGATGCGCATCGACCTCGAGGAACTGTGGCTTTCGAGCCGCAAGACGGTGATGTTCATCACCCATTCGATCGACGAGGCGGTGCTCCTCGCCGACCGCGTGCTGGTGATGTCGCCGCGCCCCGGACGCATCGAGCGGATCATCCCGATCGGCCTGCCGCGCCCGCGCGGACTCGAAGGGAGGCGCCTCGAGGGGTTCGCCGAGGCGAGCGACGTCATCACCGAGATCTTCCTCAACCGCGGCGTGCTGCACGGCGCGCGCGGCGCGTTCTCGCAGAATCTGGGGAGCCGGCCGTGACGCGGACCGGGACCGTGAGGCGGACTCGCGCGGTCCGGAATGCCTCGCGCTCCGCGGTCCTCGGCTGAGCGCCTGGCCCCGGGGGGTGTCGCCACGCCCGGTCCGGGATGCCCACCGTGAAACGCGCAGCGCTGCTCGGAGTCGCGCACTGGCACGTGCCGCTGATGCTGCGCGGCTTCCCGCTCGCGGGCCTCGAAGTCGCCGCGGCCTGGGACCCCGATGTCGCGCGCGCCCGCGACGTCGCCGGCGAACACGGCGCGAGCGCCTTCGCCGATGCGGCCTCGCTGCTCGACGCCGGCGGCCTCGACTGCGTGTTCGTCTCCGGGCCGCCGAGCGCGATGCCCGCTCTGGCCCGCGCGGCGATTGCGCGCCGGCTGCCGTTGTCGCTGGAGAAACCTTGCGCGCTCACGTCGCAGGAGGTTGCCGCGCTGCACGAGGAAGCTCAGGCCGCCGCCGTGACGGTTGCCGTGCCGCTCGTGCAGCGCCACGCTGCTCTTGGCCGCGCGTTGATCGAGATTGCACGCGACGACCCGCCGCTCGAGTTCGCGGTGCGCTTCGTCGCCGGGCCGCCCGCACGCTACGAGCGTTCGGGGAACGCCTGGATGCTCGACCCGAGGCATGGCGGCGGCGGCGCGGCGGTCAACCTCGCGGTGCACTTCGTCGATCTCGCGACCCTCGTCACCGGCAGCCCGGTCGCCGACGTCGTCGCGACGATGAGCGACGCGCAGCACGGCCGCGCCGTCGAGGATCTCGCGGTGCTCGCGCTGCGGCACGCGAACGGCGCGGTGTCGCAGGTCACCGCCGGCTACCGTTTCCCCGAATCTGCGCCGTTCCGCGAGTTCCGGCTGACGATGAGCGGGCGGCGGACCTATGTCGAGACCGACGCCGAAGGGCTCGTCGTGCGCGAAGCGGGGCGCAGGGCGAAGCGTGTACCCGTGCCGTTCGACACCGACGGCTACTACGCGGAGTATGTCCGAAGCTTCGCCGACGACGTGCGGAACGGCCGGGCGCCCGTGGCCGGATTGGCGGAGATGGCGCGCGCGCTCGCCGTGGTCGAGGCGGGCTATCGCTCTGCGGCGGAGGGGCGGCGCGTGGCGGTGGCAAGCGTTGCGTAGGGCGCACCGAGCGAAAGGCGGGGACGAGGTCCCCTTCGTTCGCGCTGCCGGCTGCCGACATCCGGAACGGAAGTCTCCGCGGGTTCAGGCGTCCGATGCAGCCGCTACCCGTCGTTCGCGGTTCGTTCGGGGCGCGACTGCGTTCTGAGCGCCCCGGCGTGGCCGCGCGAACGCGGCAGTGCGGCGCGCGCGGCTTTGCTCACCGCGCGTGCGCCTGCCCCTTCGCGTGCGGGCTCACGTAGCCGCCCACGGTGGTGCGGAACGCCACGTTCATCCGGTTCCAGCCGTTGATCGCGACGATGGCGAGCGTCAGGTCGACGATCCCCTTTTCGTCGAAGTGGCGGCGCACCTCGGCGTAGAGTTCGTCCGGAACGCCGTGCGCGGGAATCTGCGTGAGCGCCTCGGTCCACGCCAGCGCGGCGCGCTCGCGCTCGCTGTAGAACGGCGCTTCGCGCCAGGCGGTCAGCAGATACAGGCGTTGCTCGGTCTCGCCGCACGCGCGGGCGTCCTTGGTGTGCATGTCGAGGCACCACGCGCAGCCGTTCAACTGCGAGGCGCGCGTCTTCACGAGTTCGAGGAGCGACGGCTCGAGGCCGCTCTTGTGGATCTGGGCCTCGGTGTTGAGCATGGCCTTGAAGGCGTCGGGAGAGGCGAGCCGGTAGTCGAGTCGTTGTTGCATGAAGTACTCCTTGCGTCAGGACATCAGGTTTTCGTGAACAGCCGCTGCAGGTCGGCGTAACCGGTCGCGGCACCGAGCGCGTCGAAGCGTCCGCTCGCGCGCATCGCCCGGGCCGCGTCGCGCGCGGCCGAGTACGCGACCGCGGCGAGACGGGTCGCGGTGCTCACGCGCGCCACGCCGATGCGCGCGAGCTCGGCCATGTCGGGCAGGCCGGGACGCACGCCGACGTTGATCGGCGCGTCGATCACCCTCGTCAGCGCCGCGATCGTGTCGCGATCGGCGAGGCCGATCGGATAGACGCAGTCGGCGCCGGCGGCGAGGTACGCCCGCGCCCGGCGGACGGCTTCGTCGACGCGGCCGGCATCGTTCGCGCCGGGCGGCAGCATCCAGACGTCGACGCGCGCGTTGATCACGATCGGCACGCCCGCGTCCTGCGCAGCCTTCCGTGCGGCCGCGACGCGGCGCGCGGCATCGTCGATTTCGCGCAGCGCGACGTGGTGCAGGCCGTCCTCCAGATTGATGCCGGCCACGCCGGCGCCGATGATCGCACCCACGTTCACCTTCACCGCCTCGGGCGTGTTGCCGAAGCCGCTCTCGAAGTCGGCGGTCACCGGGAGCGATGTTGTGCGCACGATGCGTCGCGTCGCGGCGACGACTTCGGTGAGCGGCGCCGCTTCGCCATCGGCGTAGCCGAGCGACCAGGCGACTCCGCCGCTGGTGGTCGCGATCGCGGCGAAGCCCAGCTCGGCGAACACGCGCGCGCTTGCGGCGTCCCAGGCGTTGGGCAGCAGCAGGGGGGTGCGGCGATCGTGCAGCGCGCGAAACCGCTCGGCCTTCGCGATCTGCGAGTTCTTGTCCATGGGGGATCTGCAGGAGTGCGGCCAGGAACATGGTACGCCCCTGCGTACGACGCGGCGGCGGGGGCAGCACGTTCTCTCCATGGCGGCATCGCGAGCGCGCTCCCGATCATCGCGCGGCGGATGCAGGAAGGGAACAACGACTTTGCCGCCACGGGATGACCGGCGAGCCATCCGCTCGCCCCGAGGGTGCCCACGGGAGGATGACGAGCCGCTCGACTTCGGCGTGGAAGGCCAGGATCAGCTCGGCGATCGGGGACTCGATGTCACGCACTTGATGCTGAACCGTCAGCACTGCGATGCCTTGCGGCACGAGGTCGTCGATCACGAAGTGCTGCCGCGCCGGAACCATCAGGAACGGAGTCGACCGGTACTGTCGCAAGCGACCCTTCTCCGGGTTGGCAGCAGCAACGCCCATGGCCGCGACATGGGCGCCTCCCGGAGCGAGTATGGTCACGCAGGTGGCTGTACTTGTCGCAACTATTGCGCACACCGAAGACAAACGTCTGTGCCGGCCCCTTGTTTCGCTCATTTCGCTCCGAGGAATCGCAGCCGCTTCATCTGCAAATGTCCAGCCAGCCGCAGGCCATCGCGCATATTGAGCACGAGCAGCGTGATATTGACTGCGCCGGCGACGAGCTCCAGCCCCTGCACAGCGTAGAACGCGCTGTCGAATCGGCCGGCGCTGGCCCACGACGCCAGCACGTAGGCGCTCGGCAACAGCACCAGAAGGCCGTTGGCCGCGACGATCTTCATCCGCCGAGCCTTCACCTCGACGAGGCGTCCACGGCGCGCGCTGGCGAGTGAAAAACCACTGCCGCCGGTCGCTGCCATGGCCGGAATCAGCAGCCACATTCCCGTGAGGATCGCGTTCTTCACGGCCGTGACGCTGCCCAGATCGAAAAATGCTTCAGAGACAGCCGTCGACACCCAGAACGTTGCAATGCAGAGAAGGGCCACGGCCCCGAAAGAGCCATGCAGTTTCGCCTTCATGATTGAGCCTCCAATGCAAAAGGAGCGGTTTGCAGGTGGCGCAGGATGCTCACCAGGGTTTGTGTCGTTGCCTCGAGTCGAGTGGCCGGGATCGATGCCGCCAGCTGCGCCGCCTGGGCGCTCCACAGCGCATCGGCTCGTGCATAGAGCGCACGTCCTTTCGGCGTCAGGCTGTACAGCGGCGAGCGTTTGTGCGCGGGGTTGGATCGCGACTCGAGCATCCCTTCGTCACGCAGCAGGTTCAGCTGCTTTTGCGCACCTTGGCGCGTGACACCCATCGCTTCGCCCACTTGCGGGGCGGTCAACGGTGAATTCGCCAGAGCGATTGCCCCCAGCATCTGCCAGCGTGCGCTGGTCAACCCCAGGGGTTCGACCAGCCGATCACCCCAATGCAACAGCGTCCCGTTCAGGCGAAAAACCGTCAGGGCGATATCGGAGATTGCGGCGGCACGGAGATCGGATTGCATGGGGAACAGTCACTCGGGTAATTGGCAACCAGTTTCCCATATTGGCAACTAGTTGTCAATATGCGGCAGAGAGTTCCGTCGGTAGTGGGCACCGTCGACGGAACTCGCCGGGAGACTGGTCGCCCGCGCCAATGCGGTCTGCGCAACGAACAAGGAGCCGGAAACCCGCATCAATGCTGGCCGGGGTGCGAAGGCGCCCTCCGCAGAAACGGAGAATGGGAGGGAACGGTGAACGCAAGGCAGCCCGAAACGGGGACTCCCGGGGTAGCGGCGTCCGTCGCAACGTGGCCCGAACTCGCGCCAACACCGGGGATTGCGGGCGAAAAAAAACCAACCGGGGCCGGTTGGTTTCCTGAATCGTGGTGGTGGAGACGAGGAGGATCGAACTCCCGACCTTCGCATTGCGAACGCGACGCTCTCCCAGCTGAGCTACGTCCCCACGTGAGCCCATCATTATAGCTTGGTGCGGGGGGGGCGGCAAACGAACTCGGGCGCCTGAGGGCGGACCCGCCTGGCGCGGACGGCACTCCGAAGCGCGGGGTTGAACTCCCTTGGGTCAGCAACGAAACCGGCGTGCGCCGCGCGGTTTCTCGGACCGCCAGGCGCCGGCGAGCTGCACGGCGAGTTTCGTCACGAGCCCTGCGAGCTTCGCGCCGTCGTCGACGGCGCAAAGGACGATCAGCGCGAGGGCGCGGTCCCGGGCAGGATGACGTCCGGACCGACGTCGGCGAGCCGCGTCTTGCCGCAGAAGGCCATCGTGAGGTCGAGTTCGTTCCTGATGATCTCGAGCGCCTTGGTCATGCCCGCCTCGCCCATTGCGCCCAGCGCATACACCATCGCGCGTCCGATGTAGGTGCCGCGCGCGCCGAGCGCCCAGGCCTTGAGCACGTCCTGGCCCGAGCGGATGCCGCCGTCCATGTGCACTTCGATCTTCGAGCCCACCGCATCCACGACGGCGGGCAGCGCGCGGATCGACGACTCGGCGCCGTCGAGCTGCCGGCCGCCGTGGTTGCTCACGATCAGCGCGTCGGCGCCGGTGGACACCGCGATCTTCGCGTCCTCGACGTCCTGGATGCCCTTCAGGATCAGCTTGCCGCCCCAGCGCTTCTTGATCCACTCGACGTCGTCCCAGTTGAGTCGCGGGTCGAACTGGCGGTGGGTCCACTCGGTGAGCGAACTCATGTCGTGCACGCCCTCGACGTGGCCGACGATGTTGCGGAACGCGCGGCGCTTGGTGCCGAGCATCTCGAGGCACCAGGGTATCTTGGTCGCGAGGTTGATCAGATTCGCGATCGTGGGCTTGGGCGGGATCGACAGGCCGTTCTTCAGGTCCTTGTGGCGCTGGCCGAGGATCTGGAGGTCGAGGGTGAGCACCAGCGCGCCGCAGCCGGCGGCCTTCGCGCGGTCGATCAGGCGCTCGGTGAAGCCGCGGTCGCGCATCACGTAGAGCTGGAACCAGAACGGCGACTTGACGGCTTCCGCAACGTCCTCGATCGAGCAGATGCTCATGGTCGAGAGCGTGAACGGGATGCCGAACTTCTGCGCCGCGCGCGCGACCAGGATCTCGCCGTCGGCGTGCTGCATACCGGTCGAGCCCACCGGCGCGATCGCGACCGGCATCGCGACGTCGACGCCGATCATCTTCGCCGCGCCCGAGCGCTGGTCGATATTCACCGCGACGCGCTGGCGGAGCTTGATCGACTGGAAGTCGGCCTCGTTCGCGCGGTAGGTGCTCTCGGTCCACGACCCGGTGTCGGCGTAGTCGTAGAACATGCGCGGCACGCGCCGCTTGGCGAGGACGCGCAGGTCCTCGATGCAGGTGATGACGGCCATGGAACCCTCCCGTGGCCGTCATTATGCGCGCTAGACGGTGATGCGGCCGACGACGCGGCGGACCCAGGGCGCCAGCAGCGTCACGGTGGGGAACGCCACCGGCCAGGTCGTCGCGCAGCTCGCGAGCCACTGCCTCGCGAAGCCCTCGCCGACGCCCGAGTGGAGGGCCAGGACGAATGCGGACACGAGCGCCACCATGATGGCGGAGAGAAGGGCGCCGAACACGATCGGCGCGAAGCGTCGGGGGATGCGCATGAGGAACCTCGCGAAGAGAAGGAAGAGGAAGAAGGTCAGGAAATCCGACCGAAGAACGCCGACAGGCCAACGGCCACCCAGCCTCCGGCCCAGAGGCCGAGGCCGAACACCGCGTGGGTCGCGAGGCTCCGCAGGCGTGCCGCCGCAGGCTTCGGCGTGCGGCTAGCAGCGAAGCCGAAGCCCAAGGCTGGCTGCATGATGAGAAACGGCGCCGCGACGCTGCCGATCCCCACCGCAAGCGCCGGGCCGATCGTCGGATGCGACGACCAGCCGGAGCCGGCGACCGCGAGGAGAATCGTCGCGAACGCGATTCCGATCAGGTAGTGCGCCGTCCACCCGACCCAGCGCTCCCCGGACATCGGGGCGGACGAGGTGATCGGATGGTGGGACATGCGCCCGCGCGGCAGCCAGAGGAGCCAGCGGCCCACGAGCCGGTAATCGAGCGACGGGATGCGGAAGAAGCGCGAGCGTGCCAGCGTCCACAGGTCCATCGCCAGCGTTGCGACCGCGCCGACCAGCACAGGGGTGATCCAGGGTTCCATCGAAGCTCTCCACGGGGTTGCTTTCGGGAAGCGACGGGGGCAGAGTGCCACTTCAAGTGAACTTCAAGTCAAGGGGGTGCGCATGGACATCGCGGAAGCGGCGAGACGATCCGGGCTCCCGGCGTCGACGCTGCGGTTCTACGAGACGAAGGGGCTGATCGCCCCGGTCGGCCGGAGGGGCCTGCGCCGGGTGTTCGGACCCGACGTGCTGGAGCGCCTGGCGCTCGTCACGCTGGGCCGGGCGGCGGGGTTTTCGCTGGACGAGATCGCGGTCATGTTCGCGGCCGACGGCCGGCCGCGGATCGACCGCCAGCGGCTCGCCGCGAAGGCGAGGGAACTCGACCGCAGGATCCGGCGGCTCGTCGCGATGCGCGACGGGCTGGAGCACGCTGTGGTGTGCCCCGCGCGCAGCCATTTCGAGTGCCCGACGTTCAGGCGGATTCTCGGCGCCGCCGCCGCCGGCACGCTCGGTCCACGGACGCTGGAGGCCGCCCGACGGACGCCGAAGCCCGCGCCGCCGGCGCGTCGCTCGAAGGCAAAGGTCGCCCGACGGGCGGGCGCACGCTAGACTTCGACTCTTCCTCACGAGGCGCACTCATGACCAAGCACGCCGTCCAGAGCCCCGACGCGCCCGCCGCGATCGGTCCCTACTCGCAGGCGATCCGCGTGGGCGACACGCTGTGGATGTCCGGGCAGATCCCGCTCGACCCGAAGTCGATGCAGATCGTCGAGGGCGGCATCGAGGCGCAGGCGCGGCGCGTCTTCGACAACATGCGCGCGGTGCTGGCCGCGGCCGGCGGCTCGCTCGACGACATCGTCAAGCTTTCGATCCTGCTCGCCGACCTCGGCGACTTCGCCAAGGTGAACGAGATCATGGCGGCGAACTTCCGCCAGCCGTTCCCGGCGCGCTCCACCTACCAGGTCGCGGCGCTGCCGCGCGGCGCGCGCATCGAGGTCGAGGCGGTGGCTGCACTGAAATCTGCCTGAGGCGAGTCAACCCGCCGGACCGGAAGGCCATGAGCCGGGCGGCCCCCGACGTCGACGCCGGTGTCAGACACCGTGTCTGACACCGTGTCTGACACCGGAAAGAAGCGCGGCGACGCGCTGGCCGACAAGCTCGCCCGCCTCGGCGTCGCGCGCGAGGAGGACCTCGTCCTCCATCTGCCGCTGCGCTACGAGGACCACACCCGGCTCGTCCCGCTCGTCGACGTCAGGGTGGGCGAAACGTTGCAGACCGAGGGCACGGTCGCGAACGTCGACATTGCCTACCGGCCGCGGCGGCAGCTCGTGTGCCTGCTGGAAGGCGACGGCGAGCGCGGGTCGCGCCCGCGGCTCGTGCTGCGCTTCTTCTCTTTCTACCCGAACCAGCAGAAGGCGCTCGCTCCCGGCGCGCGCGTGCGCGTGTACGGTGAGGTGCGCGAAGGCCATTTCGGGCCGGAGATCGTGCATCCGCAGTTTCGCGTCGTGCACGAGGGGACGCCGCTCGACGACCGCCTGACGCCGGTCTACCCGACGACCGCGGGGCTGTCCCAAGACACGCTGCGCCGCGTCGTCGCGCGGGCGATCGCCGGGCACCCGGAGCGGATGACCGAGACGCTGCCCGACGAGATCGTGCGCCGGCGGGCGCTGTGGAAGTTCGGCGACGCGGTCGGCTTCCTGCACGCGCCGCCGCCGCGGCTTTCCGCGCTCACGCAGAGGGCGCTCGACGCTCGCACTCACCCGGCGTGGACGCGGCTCAAGTTCGACGAACTCGTCGCGCAGCAGCTCTCGCTCAAGGCGCACCGGGCGGCGCGCGCGAAGCGCACGGCATCGGTGCTGACCGGCACCGGCGCGTTGCAGAAGCAGCTCCTCGAACGCGTGGGATTCACGCTCACGCGCGCACAGCAGAAGGTGTCGCGCGAGATCGCGCACGACCTGAAGCGCTCGATCCCGATGCAGCGGCTCCTGCAGGGCGACGTCGGCAGCGGAAAGACGGTGGTCGCCGCGCTCGCTGCGCTGCAGGCAATCGAGAGTGGCCGGCAGGTCGCGTTCATGGCTCCGACCGAACTCCTCGCCGAGCAGCACTTCCGCAAGCTCGCCGCGTGGCTCGCGGGACTGCCGGTCGAGATCGCGTGGCTGTCGGGCTCGCTGCCGGCGAAGGAGCGGCGCCGCGCGCGGGAGCGGCTCGCGAGCGGCGAGGCGGCCTTCGCGGTCGGCACGCACGCGCTGTTCCAGGAGGGCGTCGAGCTGCCCCGGCTGGGCTTCGTCATCGTCGACGAGCAGCACCGCTTCGGCGTCGCGCAGCGGCTCGCGCTGCGCGGCAAAGGCCTCGCCGACGCGCACCAGCTCATGATGAGCGCGACGCCCATTCCGCGCACGCTCGCGATGACGTTCTACGCCGACCTCGACGTCTCGGTGCTCGACGAGCTGCCGCCGGGGCGCACGCCGGTGGTCACGCGGCTCGTCAGTCAGAAGCGGCGCGCGGAGATCGTCGAGCACGTCCGCAAACGCTGCGCGGCCGGCGGGCAGGCCTACTGGGTGTGCCCGCTGATCGAGGAGAGCGAGAAGCTCGAACTGCAGACCGCGGTCGCGCTGCACGCGGAGCTGTCGGCCGCGTACGCGGGGACGCTCGGCGCCGGATTGCTGCACGGGCGAATGAAACCGGCGGAGAAGGCCGCCGCGATGGACGCGTTCGTGCGCGGCGAGACGGGCGTGCTCGTCGCGACGACGGTGATCGAGGTCGGCGTCGACGTGCCCAACGCATCGACCATGGTGATCGAGCACGCGGAGCGTTTCGGGCTCGCGCAGCTCCACCAGCTCCGCGGGCGCGTGGGACGCGGGGCGGCCGAGAGCCAGTGCATCCTCTTGTTCGAGGAGCCGCTCTCGGAGACGGCGAAGGAGCGCCTGAAGGCGATCTACGAGACGAGCGACGGTTTCGAGATCGCGCGCCGGGATCTCGCGATCCGCGGTCCCGGCGAGTTCATGGGGGCGCGCCAGTCCGGCGCGCCGCTCCTGCGCTTCGCCGACCTCGAGCGCGACGTCGCCCTGATCGAACAGGCGCGCGACGCCGCCGACGAGATTCTCGCCAAGCATCCGGACGCGGTGGCCGGGCACCTCGAGCGATGGCTGGGCGGCAAGGCCGAGTTCGTGAAGGCGTGACGCCGGGATGCCGAGGGCGGTCTGCAGGCACGCAACCGGTCGGGAACCAGTCGAAAAGCTGATCGAAATCAAACACCTGAGTCGCCACCCCCCGGGGCGGGCGTAGAATGCCGGGCATCCGGGCGCGCGGGGCACGCGCGTCCCGGCCACCCATGTCGCTCCACACGATCGGCCTCAACCACACGACCGCACCGCTCGAGGTGCGCGAGCGCGTTGCGTTCGCTCAGGATGCGCTCGCCGACGCGCTGCGCGACGTGACCGGCGCCTGCGCGGTGAACGAGGCCGCGATCCTGTCGACCTGCAACCGGACCGAGGTGTTCTTCCGCGGCGGCGAGCCCAGGCGCGTCGCGCGCTGGCTCGAGGACGTCAAGGGGCTCCCGGCGGACACGCTGCGCCCGCACCTCTACACGCTCGGCCAGGACCAGTCGGTGCCGCACGCGTTCCGTGTCGCCTCGGGCCTCGATTCGATGGTGCTGGGCGAGCCGCAGATCCTCGGCCAGATGAAGCTCGCGGTGCGCACCGCCGAGTCGGCGGGCTCGCTCGGCCTGGTTTTGCACCGGCTGTTCCAGCGCACCTTCGCGGTCGCGAAGGACGTGCGCACGCACACGGAGATCGGCAGCGCGTCGATCTCGATGGCCGCGGCGGCGGTGAAGCTCGCCGAGCGCATCTTCCCGTCGATCGCCGAACAGCGCCTGCTCCTGATCGGGGCGGGCGAGATGATCGAACTCGCCGCGAGCCACTTCGCGGCGCGACACCCGAAGTCGATCACGATCGCGAACCGCACGCACGAGCGCGGCCAGTCGCTCGCCGATCGCATCGGCGCCGATGCGATCCTGCTGAACGAGCTGCCCGACCGGCTGCCGCAGTACGACATGATCGTGACCTGCACGGCGAGCACGCTGCCGATCCTCGGCAAGGGGCTGATCGAGCGCGTGATCCGCGCGCGCCGCCACTCGCCGGTGTTCATCGTCGACCTCGCCGTGCCGCGCGACGTCGAGCCGGAGGTCGGTGCGCTCGACGACGTGTTCCTGTACTCGGTCGACGACCTCGCGTCGATCGTCAAGGACAACCTGCAGATCCGCCGCGAGGCGGTCGTGCAGGCCGAGGCGATGATCGCCGACCAGGCGGGGCGGTTCCTCAACTGGCTCGAGGGTCGCAGCGTCGTGCCGACGATCCACGCGTTGTCCGGCCACGTCGACGACCTGCGCGAGTTGGAGCTCGAGCGCGCGCGGCGCATGCTCGCGAACGGCGCGTCGCCCGAGCGGGTGCTCGAGGCGCTCGCGCGCGGGCTCGCGAACAAGTTCCTGCACGCGCCGCTCTCCGCGCTCAATACCGCGGGCGACGCCGAGCGCGCCGAGCTCATCGCGCTGTTCCAGCGTGTCTATCGGCTGCACGAGCCGCCCGGCGACGGACTCTAGCTCCGGCGCCGGTGTCAGACACGGTGTCTGACACCGTGTCTGACACCGGGTCTGGCATCCGTGAAGATCTCGCTACGCACCCGCCTCGAGCAGCTCGCGACACGTCTCGCCGAGCTGGATCACCTGCTCGCCGCGCCGGAGACGGCGCGCGACATGGATCGGTTCCGCGCGTTCGCGAAGGAGCGCGCCGAGGTCGACCCGGTCGTCGAGCGCTTCCGCGCCTGGCGGCAGGCGGAGGCCGACGTCGCCGCGGCGGAAGAACTGGCGGCCGATCCTGCCATGCGCGAGTTCGCCGACGACGAGCGCAAAGACGCGGAGTCGCGCATGGCCGCGCTCGAGAACGATCTGCAGGCTGCGCTCCTGCCGAAGGACGCGAACGACGCGCGCAACGTGTTCCTCGAGATCCGGGCCGGCACCGGCGGCGACGAGAGCGCGCTGTTCGCGGGCGACCTCCTGCGCATGTACTCGCGCTACGCGGAGCGGCAGCGCTGGAACGTCGAACTCGTCTCGTCGTCGCCCTCCGAGCTCGGCGGCTACCGCGAGGCGATCCTGCGCATCGCGGGGGCGGGAGCCTGGGCCAACCTCAAGTTCGAGTCGGGCGGCCACCGCGTGCAGCGCGTGCCGGAGACCGAGGCGCAGGGCCGCATCCACACCTCCGCCTGCACGGTCGCCGTGATGCCCGAGGCCGATCCGATCGAGGACATCCAGATCAACCCGGCGGACCTCAGGATCGACACCTTCCGATCGTCGGGCGCCGGCGGTCAGCACGTCAACAAGACCGACTCGGCGGTGCGCATCACCCACCTGCCGACCGGCCTGGTGGTCGAGTGCCAGGACGACCGCTCGCAGCACCGCAACCGTGCGCAGGCGATGAGCGTGCTCGCCACGCGACTGCTCGACCGCGAGCGCAGCGAGCGCCAACGCAAGGAGGCCGCGACGCGCAAGAGCCTGGTCGGCTCCGGCGACCGCAGCGAGCGCATCCGCACCTACAATTTCCCGCAGGGGCGGGTCACCGACCACCGGATCAACCTGACGCTCTACCGGATCGACGCGATCATGGGCGGCGACCTCGACGAGATCGTGGGCGCGCTGCAGCGCGAGTTCCAGGCCGAGCAGCTCGCCGCGCTGGGGGCAGACGCGTGAGGCGCCCGGCGAAGAGGCCGCGCGTCGCTGCGCACGCGGCGGACGCCGGAATGCCCTGGCTGCAGACGCTGCGGCTCGACCTGCGCGAGTTCGTGCCGGAGGACCTCGAGGACGTCGTGCGGCTCGACGGCGACCGGCGGGTGATGAAGTTCATCGGCGGCGGCCGCGCCCACACGCGCGAGGAGACGGTCGCGATCTTTCCGCGCGCGCTGCGCTACTCGCGCGTGTACGCCGACCTCGGCATCTGGCGCGCGTCGCGGCGCGACACCGGGGAGTTCATCGGCTGGTTCTCGCTCAAGTACGCCGGCAAATCGTCCGACGTCGAGATCGGCTACCGGCTCACGCCCGAAGCGTGGGGCCTGGGATTCGCGACCGAGGGCGCGGCCGCGCTGCGCGACTACGGCTTCGACGACGTCGGACTCTCGCGCATCATCGGCGTCACCCACCCGCGCAACCGGACCTCGCAGCGCGTGCTCGCGAAGATCGGCATGGTCGACGAGGGCTGGGGACACTACTACGGCCAGAGGCTGCGGCTGTTCGCGGTCCACGCGGACCGGTGACGCAGGACGGCCTCACGGTCCGGCGCGCGGTCGCCCTGTCGGGCCTCGTCCCGGCCGATGCCCTCGTTCTGCTTGCGCACGCGCTCGGCGTGGACCGGGCGTGGCTCGTCGCGCACGCGACCGATCCGCTGCCGCGCGAGCGCAGCGACGCGTTCCTCG
Organism: Burkholderiales bacterium; assembly: GCA_020847675.1. GTDB lineage: Bacteria > Pseudomonadota > Gammaproteobacteria > Burkholderiales > Casimicrobiaceae > VBCG01. The sequence goes on from JADLBN010000269.1 coordinate 65,061, forward strand.
CGCTCGCCCAGCGCCGTCGCGACGGCGAGCCGGTCGCCTACCTCACCGGATGGCGCGAGTTCTTCGGCCTCGATCTCGCGGTCACGCCCTCGGTGCTGATCCCGAGGCCCGAGACCGAGACGCTGGTCGAGGTCGTGCTCGAACGTCTGCCCGCCGATCGGAAGGTGCGCGTCGTGGACCTCGGCACCGGCTCGGGAGCCATCGCGCTCGCGATCGCGTCGCAGCGTCCGCTCGCGCAGGTCCTTGCGACCGACCTGTCCGATGCCGCACTCGACGTCGCGCGCGGCAACGCGGCGCGGCTCGGGCTCGCGAACGTCAGGTTCACGCAGGGTGACTGGTACGCCGCGCTCGCCGGGGAGTCGGCCCCGTTCGACGCAATCGCCGCCAATCCGCCCTACATCGCCGCCGGCGACGGGCACCTCGGCGAAGGCGATCTGCGCAGCGAGCCCGTGCAGGCGCTCACCCCCGGCGGCGACGGGCTCGACGCATTGCGCACGATCGTAGCCGGCGCACCCGCGCGGCTCGCGCCCGACGGCTGGCTCGCCGTCGAGCACGGCCACGACCAGGGCGACGACGTGCGGGCGCTGTTCGAGGCGGCGGGCCTGCGCGAAATCACCGTCCGGCGCGATCTCGCGGGGATTCCCCGGGTGGTCGCCGGACGCAGGGGAGGCTGAGTCCGCGTTTGGCGGGACGCCGCGGACCCCGCGCTCCCCGGTCGCATCGGAATGCCGGCCCCGTCGGGTGGCGAAGCGATGGCCGCAGTCGCCTCGGCGCGACCCGACCCGCCCGGGCGGCGATTCGTCGCATCGGTGCCCGATCGGTCAGTCGCCGGCCGGAGAATGGCGGGCATGGACTCCACCGTTCCCGCTTCGCGCTCGCGCGGCGTGCGTCCCGCGCTTCGCGACGCGTCCGCCTTCGCCGATCCCGCCCTCTGGGCGTGGATCGCCGTCGCCGTGATGCTCGTCGTCCCGGCGCTGCGGATGCTCGCCTGACCCGGCTGCTCCGGGGCGATCGGTCAAGGAAGTTGACCTGTTTGGCGCGGGTGCCGCGCGTGGCGCCCTCGCGCGGATCAGCCGGCCGGGACCGGCGCGGGCATCGTCACCGCGAGCTTCTCCGCCCAGGGTTCGAGCGACGGCAGGATCGTCGGGTGCAGCGCGACGCCGGCGGCAAGCTGTTCGCGCATGAGGGCCAGCCCGCGCTCCCCGGGCAGTCGCACGCGCGGGCCGCCGGGCCGCGGCGTCGCGTCGTGGCAGGCGTCGACCAGCCAGTCCATCTGGCGACGAAAGGCGTCGAGGCCTCCGAACGCGCGCGGATCGAGCGCCTGCACGAACACCGTCGCGCCCCAGCCTTCCTTCGGGTCCGCGCGGCCGAAGCCCGAGAGCGCCGCGGTCATCGCCTCGACCAGCAGCGCGAGTCCGTAGCCCTTGTGGCCCGCGTCGAGGCCGCCGAGCGGCAGGAGGGTTCCCTTCGGTTCCTCGAACAGCACGCGCGGATCGTCGGTCGCGTTGCCCTGCGCGTCCTGCACCCACGGGTGGGGCAGTTTCCCGCCCGCCTTGTGGAGACGGCCGGTGAGGCCGTTGGTCGTGAGGCTCGCGGACACGTCGAGCAGGATCGGGTCGCCCGAGGTCGGAATGCCCGCGGCGAGCGGATTCGGCGTGAACACCGGACTCACCGCGCCGAACGGCGCGACGCTCGCGGCGACCGGGTCGGAACTGTAGACGAGCGCCATCACGCCGCGGTCGGTCGCGCGCTTCAGGTACGCGGCGAGGCAGGCGATGTGGTGCGAGCGCCGGATCACCACCGTGCCGGTGCCCTCGCGCGAGGCCATCCCGATCGCCGCGTCGAGCGCCCGCAGCGTGAGCCACGGACCGGGCAGCCGGCCGCCGTCCCAGGTCTGCGCGGCGGGCGTCTCGCGCACGACCGCGGGCTCGCCGTCCTTCGCCATCGTTCCGCGTTCGATTTCGGCGAGGTAGGGCGCGGCCAGCGCGAGCCCGTGCGTCGAGTGGCCGAGCAGGTCGCCGTCGACCAGCACCGACGCGACGGCATCGGCCATGTCACTGCGCAGGGCCGCGCGCGAGAACAGGGTGCTGGCGAAGGCGACGAGCCCGGTGGCGGAGTGTCGGGGAACGTTCATGGGCATCGTCCGGGGATCCGCTGCGCGGCTGGCCGGGCGTGTCGGCCGCCCGTGCCGGGCCGAAGAGTCTTTTCCATTCCCAGGATGAGGCTGGAACGGTCTTGATCAGGCGGCGAGTTGGGATCAGGGGTGCCGCAGGCTTCCCGATCAGAAGTTGACGCCGCCGGGGATTTTCCCGATTCTAGCGCCGTTGCCTCGCTCGACGGCGCGCCGACGCCGCACCGTCCCCACCCTTGTCCTCTCCC
>JADLBN010000270.1 GCA_020847675.1 Burkholderiales bacterium
CACCTGCGCCGCCTGAGGCTCGCCTGTGCCGAGCGGGGTGCGGCAGTCGCAGCGGCTCTCTCGCGCCACCTGCCCGACGTGACGGTATCGACGGCGGCGGGGGCGTCGTCGTGCTGGTTGCGATTCGCCGACGATGTCGACGTCCGCGAACTCGCGGCTGCCGCCGAGCGCGCAGGCACGCTGATCGAGCCTGGTGACGTGTTCTTCGCCGGAGACCGGCCGCCGCGGCATTACGCGCGCCTCGGCTTCGCGTCGATCGCGACCGGGCGGATCGACCCGGGCATCGCTGCGCTCGCCAGCGCGCTCGGCGAATGCCGATCGTCCCGGCCGCACGCCCGTTGACCAACGGTTCCATCCACCAGCACGAGGTGAAGCCATGAACTTCCGCAACGTGGCCGCAGCCGGACTCGTGACCATCGTGCTGACAACGGCGCCCGCGCATGCCGAGGTGAAGAGCACGGCGCCGGACCACATCCAGCTCCTGTTCACCGAGCGGGTCGCGGCGCCGCCTGCGGCGGTGTATGCCGCGATCGGCCAGATCGAGCGCTGGTGGTCGGGCGAGCACAGCTACTCGGGAGACGCCGCGAACCTCTCGCTTTCGATGCAGCCCGGCGGCTGTTTCTGCGAACGCTGGGCCGGCGGCGCCGTCGAGCACGGTCGCGTGGTCATGCTGTTGCGCGATCAGGCGGTGCGGCTCGAGGCGGCGCTCGGACCGGTGCAGGCGCTGGGCGTCAGCGCGACGCTCACGTTCCTCGTGAAGGCGGAGGACGGAGGGACGACGCTCACCGTCGGCTATCGCGTCAACGGATCGTCCGCGAGCGGGCTCGACAAGCTCGCGCCGGCGGTCGACGGCGTGCTCGGCACGCAGGTGCAGCGCTTGAAGCGGCTCGTCGAGACCGGCAAGCCGGCGGCGTGACGCTGGTCGCGGAGCATGGCCGGCGCCCTTGCGCCCCGCCTCGCGCGTCCCGGAAGGTGTCAGTCGACCTTGGCCCCGGTCTCCTGGATCACGCGGATCCACTTCGCCGAGTCGGCTGCGAGGTAGGCGGTGAAGTCGGCGGGCGATCCGGTCCGCAGGACGCCGCCCATGTCGGTGATCCGCTGCTTCATCGCATCGCCGTTCATGACTCCGTTGATCTCGGTGTTGAGGCGTTTCACCTTGTCGGCAGGAACCGCGGCCGGCGCGAAGATCGCGAGCCAGTAGGTGGCCTCGAAGCCTGGCACCGACTCGTTGACCGCGGGTACCTCGGGCATCGCGCCCGTCCGTGACGCGCTGGTGATGCCCAGCGCCTTCAGCTTGCCGGCCCGCACGTGAGGACCGGAGGTCGACACGCTGTCGAACATCACGTCGACGCGTCCGCCCATGACGTCGGTGACGCCCGCGGCGACACCCTTGTACGGAACGTGGAGCATGGTGATGCCGGTGGCGCGCATGAACATCTCGGTGGCGAGGTGCGCGAGCCCGCCGCTGCCGGGCGTTGCGTAGGTCAGTTTGCCGGGCTCCCGCTTCGCCAGCGTCACCAGTTCGGCCATGTTCTTCACCGGCAGATCCGGTCGGGCGACCACCAGCAGCGGCACCACGGCGAGACCTGCGACCGGCGTGAGGTCGCGCGTGAGGTCGTAGCTCACGTTGCGATAGAGATACGCACTGTAGTGGCTGCTCGACGTCGCCATGAGGATGGTGTCGCCGTCGGGCTCGGCTTTCGCGACGATGCCCGTGCCAAGGGTCCCGGTCGCGCCAGGACGGTTGTCGGGAATGACCGGCCGGCCGAGACGCGGCGCGAGGCCATCCGCCACGAGGCGTCCAACGGTGTCCGCCGAGCCACCGGTCGCGAAAGCGATCACCATGCGCAACGGGCGCTCGCCCGACGGCGGAACCTGGGCGTGCAGGAGCGATGCGCACGCTGCAAGGAACACGACGGTCGCCCATGCGGCGAGGTGCCTGTTGCGCAAGCGATTGAGGGTCATGGCGAATCCCGGGCAGGAAGGTTCGTAGCGGAGCGGGCGTGGTACGAACGCCTTCCCGCGCGTGGAGCGAACCGCGGTGCGGGCGATCGACCGTGCGCAAACCTACGCGCGACTCCACGCCCGCGCGATTGATGGATATTCATGGGGCCATTCCCGGCGGGCATGGCCGCTGCGGCGGAACGAATCGACGTATTGCCGCTTCGATGAGCGATCCGGCCACGGGGGGTCTCCCTCGAGGTCGGCCCGGGTCGCCGCGAGGAGCGACGGGACTTGACGCCTCGAACGAGAACGCCGCGAGGACGCGATTGACGTCGGACCGCCGGAAGGGCGGCCGCGTCGGGTTCGAACGGCTCGCGGGGTTCGCTGCCGTACCGTACCGTGCCGGGGCGTCGCGGCGCCGCGCGCACGCGCCGCGATCGCCCGGGAGTCAGTTCCGGAGCGGCGCGGCCGGGGTGAGTGCTCCGCCTGGCCCCACCGTCAGTCGCGCAAGACCGCCGGCAGCCACAGCGCGAGCTGCGGGAAGAACAGGACGAGCAGGAGCCCGAAGACCTGCAGCACCATGAACTGCAGCATCCCCTTGTAGATGTCGGCGAGTTCCCAGTCGGGCACCACGCCCTTCAGGAAGTACGCGGACAGCGCGACCGGCGGCGAAAGCCAGGCGGTCTGCAGGCAGACCGCGACCAGCGTGCAGAACCAGAGGATGTCGATGCCGAGCTTCTGGACCAGCGGCAGCAGGATCGGCACGACGATGAGCACGATGGGCACCCACTCGAGCGGCCAGCCGAGGACGAAGATGATGCCGAGGATCAGGAGCAGCATGATCGTCGGCGGCAGGTCGAGCCCGAGCAGCGACTCGGCGATCAGCGACGCGCTTCCCAGGCGCGAGAACACCGCGCCGAAGTAGTTCGACGCCGCCACGAGCAGGAGGATCATGCAGCTCGTGAGCAGCGTCGAGTACACGGCCGTCCTGAATCCCTTCCACGACAGGCGGCGGTAGAGGAGCGTCAGGACCAGCACCGCGAAGGCACCGACCGCACCCGCGTCGGTCGGCGTCGCGATGCCCGCGAGGATCACGCCGAGCGTCGCGAAGATCACGATGACGACCGGCGCGATGCCGAACACGAGTTCGCGGACGACCTCGCCGATCGACTCGGCACGTTCCTCGGGAGGCAGCGGCGGGCCGAGCGTCGGGTCGAGGTAGCTCCGCACCAGCGTGTAGACGATGTAGAGGAGCGACAGCAGCAGGCCGGGAATCACCGCGGCGGCGAACAGGTCGGTCGCGGGGACACCCACGACCGGTCCCATGACGATCAGCATGACCGAAGGCGGGATCAGGATGCCGAGGGTTCCGCCCGCCGTGATCGCGCCGGCCGACATCCGCACGTCGTAGCCGCTGCGCTTCATCGCCGGCGCCGCCATCACGCCGAGCAGCGTGACCGACGAGCCCACGATCCCGGTCGCCGCGGCGAAGATCGTCGCGGTGACGAGCACCGCGAGGTAGAGCGAACCGCGCACCGACGCCAGCGCGAGCTGGATGCCGCGGAACAGCCTCTCCATGAGCCCCGACTGCTCGAGCAGATAGCCCATGAACAGGAAGAACGGCACCGAGGCGAGCGTCGGGTCGCGCATCACCGAGAAGAACTGCAGCGTCATCAGGTACAGCGCGAGCGGCCCCAGCGCGAGCCAGCCGCCGATCGCCGCGACGGCGATCAGCGTGAACGCGATCGGGAAGCCGATGAAGATCGCGGCGAACAGCACCGCGAGCAGCAGGATGCCGACCCATTCCGGACTCATCGCGAGGCTCCCTGCGCGCGCGAAACGGGAACCGGCGACGCGGCCGCGGACGTCCGGACGAGGGGCGAAACGCTCGGCGTGGTCACAGGATCACGCTCCCGTCGGCGTCGGCGGAACCGTCCGCCTGCGCGGCGGCGCCGCGATCGGGCCCGAACGCGCGCGGCCACAGCCGGAGGCACTCGGCGACGCCCTGCAGGAGGAGCAGGACCGCGGAAAGCGGCATCGTGAACTTGAACGGCCACACGATCGGCAGCCACGGACTCGTCACGATCCGCTCGTTCTGCTGGAACGACTTCCAGAAGTAGTCCCAGGTGAGGTCGGCGAACACCGCGATCGCGGGGAAGAACAGGATCGCGTAGCACGCGAGATCGACGCGCGCCTGCGTGCGCGGCGTCCACTTGGCGTAGTACACGTCGGTCCGGATGTGGCCGCCGCGCTGCAGCGTCCACGCCGAGCCCACCATGAAGAACGTGCCGTAGAGCATGAACGTCATGTCGTAGGCCCAGATCGTCGGCGCGTCGAAGAAGTAGCGCGCGACGACCTCCCAGACGAGCGAGCCGACCATCGGGAGGATCAGCCACGCGATCGCCTTGCCGGCGAAGCGCGTGACCGCGTCGATGGCGCCCGCGAGGCGCATCGCGCCGCTGGCTTCGGATGTCATTCAGGCTCCCCGGGAGGGCGAATCGAGGGCGTCGCGGAGACGGGCTCCGCGACGCGGGAGGCGGACCGGCCGTCCCCGAAGGCGGGAACGGCCGGGCTCGACGTCACTTCGGCGGCTGGGAGGCGAGCGCCGCGTTGCCGAGATTCGCGTAGAGGTCGAGGATCTTCGTCCAGTACGGGACGACGACCTTGGCGAACGCGCGCTGCGAATCGAGCGTCTGCTTGAAGAACGCATCCTTCGCCGCGTAGCGGTCGAGCACCACGTTGGTGGCGCGGACGAACTCGGGGAAGAAGTCCTTCGGCGTGTCGTGGATGTTGACCTTGAACTCGTTGCGCAGGCGCACGATCGCCTGGGCGTTCTTGTACACGTTGAACGTGTAGGTCTCGGTCATCGACGCCATCGCGGCGGCGCGGACGATCTCCTGGAGGTCGGGCGACAGCTTGTTCCAGGCGGCCTTGTTGATGATGATCTCGCCGATGTCGGTCGACTGGTGCAGGCCCTGCAGGTAGTAGTGCTTCCAGATGGTCTGCAGGCCGAGGTTCAGGTCGTCGGCCGGGCCGATCCACTCGGCCGCGTCGATCACGCCGCGCTGCGCGCCGGGGACGATCTCGCCGCCCGGCATCGCGACCGCTGCGACGCCCATCTCCTTGAAGATCTCGCCGGTGATGCCCGGCGGCGAGCGGTACTTCATCTTCTTGAAGTCGGCGGTCGAGGCGATTGGCGTCTTGAACCAGCCGAGCGGATCCGGGCCCATCGGCTGGATGAACAGCGGCTCGACGTTCACCTTCAGCACGTCGCTGTAGAGCTTGCGGTAGAGGTCGTAGCCGCCGCCCTCGAAGATCCAGGCGATGTGCGACATCTGGTCGAGGCCGACGCCCGCGCCGGCCATCGGGTTGCTGAACAGGCCCGCGGCGGGATGCTTGCCGGACCAGTAGTGCGTCC